>JADLCW010000279.1 GCA_020847015.1 Thermomicrobiales bacterium
ACGATCGCCCCTGGCTCTGGGTCAGCGGTGTGGCGGCCGCCACGATGGCCGCTCAGGCGGCGACACTGCCATTCCTGCTGCCCATCCACGAGCGGATCTCGCTTTCGGGGTTGCCGGCCAACATCAGCATCGGGCCGCTGGGGACGATCGCCTTCCCGGCATCGGCGGCGGCCGGCGGCGGCGCGATGCTCTGGCGACCACTGGGTGAGGCGCTGGCCGTTCCGGCGCGATTGAGTTGCACGGCGATTATCGGCGTCGTTGATTGGTTGGCCGGGTGGCGCGGCGGCGTCCTTCCGGTAGGAGAAGCGACGCCGCCGACGTTGGCGCTCGTGTCGCTGTTTGCGCTGGCCGCCTGTGTCGCCGTCAGCCGCGATGGTCGTCGCCTGCGGCGGCAATGGCCACGACGAAAGGCGGCGTTGCCAACTGCCGCGCGCTGGGCGATGGGCGGCTTTGTGGGCGGCGCCGCGCTCGCCACGATCGTCGCGCTGCTCGCGTGATTTTCCGTCCGATGCGTGAACGCGCCCAGAACCGCACGGTCCTGGGCGCGTTCGCGGAAGCTCTGTGGACTGTGTCGACTAGTGTCGGCGGCGCTTGTTGTTGGTGTTGCTCGGGAACACCCAGCGCACGCCGCGGCCGCCGACTCGGACGATGCGGTAGAGCATCCAGCAGACGATGAAGACTTGCATCAAGCTGCCGATGCCCTGAATTTCCGCCAGGCTGTCGCGCGAGAACCCGCTGGTGCTGCCGCCGTTGCTCTGGATGGCGCGCATCACCAGGAAGATCGTGAGCATCACCGCGGCCGCCAATACCTGGCGACGGCGCGTCATCAGCTTGAAGTGCTCGTCGGATTCGGACTGCGCCTGGATGCCGATCGTGGTCAGGATGCGGTTCGGCGCCTTGCCATCAGATGACTCATGGTTGCGGTCGGCTCGGGCTTCCAGGCGCTTCAGTTTGGCTGCGTGCGCCTCGGCCATTTCAGGGGAAGCGGAAATAGAAGTGGCGATGAACCCGAGTTGCTCGACGGTGACGCCTTCCGCTTGCGCCAGCCGCTGCCGCAGCGCGTCCCGCTCGGCGGTGAGACGACCCACCGTCAGTTGCGCCTCGTTCAACTGCTCGGTGACGGTGTTGACGTGGCGGATCAGCGGGGCGATGGTGGCGGTCAGACCATCGGCGTTCAGCACCGCCTGCTCCGCCGTCGCGAGCTGACCGCGGGCGCGGTCGACCGCGCGCGGACTGAGCGCGGCCGTATTGAGCAAGGGGACGACCAGCACCGACGATGATGGATTCGGAGCCGGAACGAGCGCCGTCTCGGCCAACGCTGGCGCGGCCGCCGGATCATCTGCGACGGTCGGTTGCGGCGCGATCGCCTCCAGCACCGGGGCTGGCTCCGCATGGCGGGTCTGCTTGCGCTCCTCGCGCTGGGCGACGCGATCGCTCCGCTGGCTGGCGCGATCGTCTTTTTGCTCCATCCGCTCGGTGCGGTTAGCGGGGGCGGGTCGCTCGGGGCGAGTTTCCTTGTTGCGCTCCTTGGCGTCGGCACGCTCGTCGCGCCGTTCCTGGCGCTGTCCGACGCGTTCTTCGCGTTTCTCGGCCCGCTGCTGCCCGGCTTCCGTGCGGCGGTTGCGGCGGTCGCGTCCTTGTTCGAACGCCACGACGTTGTCGATCGGATCGTCGTCGCCAGTGTCAGGCGCGTTCACCTCGGCGACGGACCGGAGGTGCTCCTCATCGGCGGCCGCATCGTCGGGAACTCCCGAATCCGTGTCCACATCATCCATAGCGCGCGCCGAGCCACTGGTCGCCGCCAGCGGCAGCAGAGCCGCCAGCGCGGCCGTTGCCGCGCCGAGGCTCAGTGCGGCGGCCCACAGCGACGCTGGGCCGGAAACGTGGGCGACGGGGCGGGCGGAGGCGATCGATGCGGCAGGAAGGCTCTGCTCGTTCAGCGTCGGGTCCTTTCGCTGGGATCGTGCGATGGGTGCGGCGAGCACCGCCGGGGCGACGAGGCCGGCCGCGGCGGAACGGGTCAAAACTCGTTGACAGGGGGGTGGTTTGGGCGTTATCGTTCGCCCCCGAGGCCCCCATAGTCTAGCGGCCCAGGACGTCACCCTTTCAAGGTGAAGATCGCGGGTTCGAATCCCGCTGGGGGTACCAGAGCCCACCGCGCCGCGGTGGGCTTTTTGCGTTCCCCGTGCAACTCCGATTCCCATTACGCGGCCCTCCCCAGTGTTCCGCGCCCTCGTGAAGCAAATGAATCATAATAGATGCAAGTCGGTAATTCAAGCCATCCGGATATGCAAAAACAGCGCTTGCTACGGAACGGCGCCGTAACGGCGGATTCCCATACGGTTTTGCTTGGCTTGCTTGGCGCTGCGGATGCTGGAAAGAACGGACTCCGCCGTTGACGGCGAACGACCGCGGTGTTAGCGTAGGTTGACGCTGAACCCGCGTCCGCAAGTTGGTCATCGTGCGCGAGACCGTGCGGGCATGGTGCAGCACGTTTCGGGGGAAACGGGAGTTCATTGTCAGGGAGGGCGTATCTCGTGAGCAATCTTCTTTTCGGGCAGGACACTGGGGCCGCGGGTAACGGTGGCGGCGCTGCGGCGGCGGCCAACGGCGGCGCGGCCAGCGCTGGCACGATCGCCAGCGGCGGCAATGCCGGCTCGGTCATCGGCGTTGGCGACAGCATCGGCACCGTCTCGGTCAATGGCGGTTCGATCGCCAATGGCACCAACCTCGGCATCGCCACCAACGGCGGCACCGCGATCGCGGACGCCACCGGTGGCAACAACAACGTCGCGTTCGTCAGCTAGGATCGAGAGGCCGGTTCCGCGCGCACCACGGATCGGAACCGCTCGAACCTCCGCAGCGGCTCGCCGATTGCGGTCGACGACCGCAGTGACAGGCAAGCGACGCGAGAACGCGGGGGGCGCTCATGGCGCCCCCCGCGATTGTTTGCCCGGTGGGGGCGATCAGCGAGCGGAGCCGTAGGAAGCGCGCTCCAGCTTGCGCAGCGCCTTGTTCGGGTTCGGCATGCCGCTCGCGCGCATCTGGGCCGCGGTCGCCGCCAACGGATAGGGCAGACGGCGGATCTCGGCGCTCCAGCCTGCGCCCGGACTCCATGCCAGCAGTGCGTATTTGCAGCGTAGATCGCCATCCTTGGGGTTGCCGACTGCCGAAACGTCGACCAGCAGCGTATCCCCCAGGCGGCGGGTATAGGCCACGTGGTGGTGCCCGAAGGCGATCGCCGCCGCGTTTGTGTCGCCGAGGATGGCGCGCGTTTCCGCATCGCTCATCTCCGGCGTCAGTTTTTGCTCCAGATCGTGCGGGTTGGCGTGGCAAACCAACAAATCGTCCTGGGGCGACCGACCGCCGGGCGGGGTGAATCGCACAGCGAACGGCAGCGCGGCGAGATCTTCGACGCCGGCCGCCCCGATCTGCGACAGGGTGTAGTCGAATTCGGAATCTTCGAACTCGCCTTGGGCCGCCAACACCAAATCGCGGTCGGTGTTGCCTTGCAGCACCTGCCAGGGCTGGGCCGCCAGCCGGTCCAACACCCCGGCCGGATCCGGTCCGACCAGACACAGATCTCCGGCCACCACCACGACATCCAGCGGACCTTGCTCGGCAATGTCCCCGGCGACGACATCGAGCGCCAGACTGAACCCGTGGATGTCCGACATGACGGCAACGCGCATCGTCGCCTCCCGTGAGTGCGGCGGATTGAGCGGCCGCCGCGCCGGCGGCCGCCTGGCGCAGTCTAGCCCGAGCGAGCATTGTACGTGCGGGGTGAATCGTTTCGCGACGTTCGTGCGTAGTAGGAAGCGAGCGACACATTGGATAGCGCAGGTGCGGCGTTACGCTGCGCTGCGCCGCGCGACGATGAAGGGGAGGGCATTTCCTCGTGGCGACCATACGCTTTCGATTGCCGGCGTCAATTCGCGCGGCGTTGCTGGCGTTGCTGGCGATGTCGATCGCCGTGCCGGCGATGGCCTTCGCGCTGCAGCGATTGACCGCTGACGGTCCCTCGCCGGCCAGCGGCCATGCTTCGGTCATCGCTCAGGGAGTCGCGCCCATGCCAGCCCCACAGGTGGCGTGGCGAGTGGTGCTCGACACCGCCGAGACCCCAGGGGAGGCCCAGGCCGAGCAGCGCGCGCTCGGGTTCGCCGTCGCCGACCGCTCCGCCATTGCAATCTATGACCCGACGACCGGCGCCCAAACCCGGCTGGCCGCCGGAGAGGCCGCCTTCGTGCCATCGGGTGTCAGCGAGTATCGCTCCGCGTTGGGCGCGACGCCGGTTGGTTACTACCGCATCGCGCTGGTTCCGGCCGAGCAGGCCACCGACGCCGGGGGCGATCGCATGGTGTTCGCGGGGACGACGTTCACCGCTCCCGTCGGCCGCGCGTTCGATCTCGATCTCGTCCGTGATGTGCTCGATGCGGGCGACGAGACGTCGTTGCCCGACACCGGCACGCCGACACTCATTCTGGCGACGGCCGGGACAGTGGAGGTGCAGGAGCGCAATGGCGTGCCGACCCGGTTGGCCGCCGGGCAGGCGAGCGCGTTTTCCGGTCCGCTGGTCGTCAGCGGCTCCGGTCCCCGCGTGTCGTCGTTCGTGGCCGCCGTCATCGGACCGGAGATGCCAGAGCCGCCGGCTCCGCCGACCGGCTCCATCTCGATGCAGGTGCTGGCGTGCCAACCTGGTCTGACGCCCATCGCCGCCGCCAACGCCGGCTGGACCGCTCAGGTGCTGCAGTCGTGTGCGGCGCGCCCGCTGGACCCGCCGCCGGCGTTGATGCTCGCCAACGGGCAGCCGCTTTCCCCGGATGTCGCGGACCCGTCCTCCGGCGCCTACCGCTGGACCGGTCTCCTCTTCAGTCCCTTCCCGGTCGCCGAGCCGACACTGCCGAAGGGGTATGAAGAGTGGGTGCTCTTCGACGATGCCGGCCAGATCGTGGCCGCCAGCGCCGATAGCGGCATCTCCGCCACCTCGGCAAACCCCGGCGTGCTGACCGTCGGCGCAGCCCAACCCGACGTACGCACCACACTGTTTCTGTTCGCCCCCGGCGATGGCGAGCTCACCGTCAACGCCTTCGGCTGCCCGGCCGGGATGACCGCCCAGACGCTCGACCCGTCGCGCTGCGATCCGCTGGAGAGCGGACTCGGTCTGGAGTTGATCGACGTCGCCACCGGAGCCGGTCAGCAGCCTGCCGCCGCCGATGCCGCCAAGCCGGGCGTCATCGCCTGGGACAATCTGGCGCTGGGTGACTATCTGCTGAATCTGACCGCGCTGCCGGAGGGCTACGATTTGGCCATTGTCGGTGGGGCCGACTACGACAGCGCCAGCGGGATGTGGCAGATTCACTTGGAGGAAAACGCCAAGAGCGCCGCGCTCAACCTCTTTGCGCTCCGCCCCGCGACGGAAATCGGCAGTATCGGCGTCCGCGTATTTGACTGCCCGCCGGGGATGACCGCCGACACGCTCGTCGGCGATGCCTGCCCGGCGGCGGATGCCAGCGGTCTCTCGCTGATCGACTCCACCGGAGCCGTGCATGACGCCGGCTCCGGCAGTTTGCAAGGCAATCAGATTGTTTGGAGCAATCTGGCTCCCGGGCCATACGTGTTGCAGACGGGCGGCGTCGGCTCCGCCTATGGCAACGCGATCGTGCCCGGAGCCAGTCGCATCGCCCCCGGACAATTTGCGATTTTCGTGACCGAGGACAAACCCGAGGCCAGCGCGACCATGTATCGACTGGCCTCAGAGAACTCGCCGCAAGTTGATTCCGACGGCGACGGATTGCCCGACGCGCAGGAAACGGCGATGGGGACCGACCCGTATAACCCCGACACCGACGGCGACGGCCGCACCGACGCCGACGAGATCGCCCAGCGCCGCGTCCGCACCGATCCCTTGAACCCCGACACCGATGGCGACGGGTTCGGCGACGGTCAGGAAATCGCCATGGGCACGGACCCGACTGACGCGAATAGCCATCCGTGACCGTTCGTCACGATTGCCCTACCGCCGGAGCGGTCGGTCGGGTAACAATTGCCGCAACCCCGCGCGAACCAGCCGTACCGTTGCGGCTTGGCGACATTGGAGGATGGGAAGGTGAATCTCGATTCCACGCACGGCGCCGCGCCAGCCGGCCGCGCCAATAGCCGACGTTTGGTCCTGCGCTGGCGGCGCGGCGCCGCCTGGGCCTTGGCGGCATCGTTCGCGGTGGCGCCCGTGCTCGGAGTGGCCGCGTTGCGCCAAGCGCCGGCCGATCCGTCTCCCGCAACCGGCGTCGCCCGGGTGGTGGCGCAAGGCGTCGCCAAGCTCGACAAGGGCGATCTCGTCTGGCAAGTCACCACCGGCGATGCGGAAACGCCCGCCAACGCTCAGACGGTCGCCTCCGAACTGGGCTTCCTGGTCGCCTCCGATGGCGCGGTGCTGGTGGAGACGGTGGGCAGCGGCGATCAGGTGCGACTGGCCGCCGGTGAGGCGACCATGACCGCGCCGGGCGCCGAGCAGCTCCGCGCCGCGCTCGGTCCCACGGCGGCGACCTACTACGCGCTGGAATTGCTGCCGCCGAACGAAACCAGCCCGGTCGGCACGCCGTCCTTCACCAGCGAGCCATTCGCCGGACCGGGCGCCCGCCACGATATCGACCTGGTGAGTGCGGTGCTGGACCCTGGCGAATCGATCGCCATTCCCACCGGAGATGCCCCGACCCTGGTGCTGGTGACGCAAGGCTCAGCCGATGTCGGCACCGAGGCAGGCGATTCCGTTTCGCTCGGGGTGGGCGAATCCTTCGCGGCGGCAGGCGGATTGACGGTGTCGGGGCTGGATGCCGGCGCTCAGGTCGTGGCGGCGGTGATCGGGCCGGCGGTGCCACGGCTGGAGGGCGGCGGCGCAGCCCCCGCCACACCGGAAGCCATCAGCCGCGGCGGTTCTGCCGCGATCGCCACGATCGCCGCGCCCGCAGATACGGAGAACGCGGATCGCGAGGAGAAGCGCGCCAACCGGCGCGCAACGGCCGAGGCGACCACTACTGCCGAGCAGACGGCCGGGAACGACCAGGACAGCGATGGCGACGGTCTGACCGATGCCCAGGAGAACGCGATCAATACCGACCCGCTGACCGCCGATACCGACGGCGACGGATTGTCCGATGGCGATGAGGTGAATGTATACAGCACCTTGCCGC
>JADLCW010000280.1 GCA_020847015.1 Thermomicrobiales bacterium
TAATCTCCAGAGCCGAACGCCAACAATTCGACGATTCCCGATCGGGCCGCGTTGTCTGATTACGGTTCGGGGCGATCGCGCTTTGGCGTGCGTTCGGCAGGCGGGTCCGCACCTGGTGCGGTCTCCGACGCGACTGCCGAGTGGTTGTCCACCTCGCCACCAGACGTGGATTCCTCATCTGGAACACTCGTTTCGCTGGTCGCGGGTTGGCGGTCTCGCTTGCCGGAGCGGCTCGCCGCATCCGTGTCGGAGGCGCCGTTGGCGTTGTCGACGCCCTCGGTGATGGCGCCCCCGTCGTCGGCCGGCTGCGAAGGCTGGTCGGGCTGGTCGCCGCCGCTGGCATGCTTGGGGTGCTCGGTCTTGCCGCCGGCGCTTGCATCGCTCCCGTCGCCAGTCTTGGCGTTCTTGCCGCCCTTGTCGCCCTTCTTGCCGCTGCCGGCTCCATTCCCCTTCTGATTGTTTCTTGCGTTTTTTTCGTTCGCGCCGCTGGTTTGCTTGCCGTCGGCGCGCTTGCCGTTCTTGCCATGCTTGTTGCCGTCGCGGCGACTCTCGCGGCTGGATGCGTCCTCGACCAACTCCACGTCGGAGGAGCCGTCTCTGATGGGAGCCTCCCGGGTGGCGATTCGATCCGCGCGGCGCTGGCGACGCTCCTCGCGCGCCGAATCTGTATCGGCCCCGGCGTCGGTTTCGGTCGTCGCCACGCCGTCGCGGCTGACTGTGCGGATCTTGCTGGTGGTCCGGTTTTTTCCAGAGCGGCGCACGACGCCGCGGTCATCGCTCTTCGTTTGCGTGCGGTCGCGCTTGCCGCTGGCTCCGGCATCGGTTTGCCCGCGCTTGTTCGTCTTGCCGCCGTGCTTCGCCTGGGTGCGATTCCGTTCCGGCGTGCGGGTTTTCGTCGGGACCGGCGGCGGTTCCGGATCGGCGTAGTCGGGCAGCGCCGCGCTGCGGCTGCCGAACCGGATCGGGCGGGCATCGGGCGCGAGACCACGATAAGCGTTGGTGGACGCATCGCGCGGAAGCCAACGCAGTGGATCGACATAATCTCCGGTCGCAAAATCGATCACCGCGAAATGCAGGTGCGGCCCGGTCGAGTAGCCAACCGAGCCGACTTCGGCGATCGGATCGCCGGCGCGCACATAATCACCCGGCGCGACGTAGCTGACCGACCAGTGCAAATACTCAGTCGCGTATCCGTCGTTGCGGCCGTCGTGCTGAACGACGATCCGGGTGTTGGCCAACCCCTCCGGTCGATCCAGACCGGCCTCGGTGATCCAGCCGGAAGCGGCGGCGTAAATGCGCGTGCCAGCCGGCGCGGCGAGATCGACACCGCCGTGCACCACCGGGCGATCCGCTGGGCATCCCGTGTTGATGTGGTAGAAACCGCCAATTTGCGTGACGCAGCCGAAGGCCTGCGTAAAGGTGAAGGCATTTTTCCGCAGCGGCCAGATGCGGACATTGGCCGCTGCTTTGGCTTCCTTGCCGGCCGGCTCGCCCCGCTGCGCGGCGGTGCGCGATGGGTTCGGATCGGCGTTCGGACGTTTGGCGACGCCGGCGCGCGGCTCGGGTTTTGGTCCCTGAGCCAATGATGGAGTTGGGCGCAGCGCCACCGGAGCCTGCTGGCCTTGCACGCGAACGCTGCCGTCTGGCGTCGGCGTTTGTTCGGCATCCGCGCGGGGCGACCCGGCGGGGGGAGCCGCCCAACCAACCCCGGCGACGGACGCTGCCATCGCAGCCGCCAGCGCCGCGGCGGCGAATGGCCGCAACGCGGTTGATCGGCGCGCGCCGTCGACAGGGCGACCCCGCGAGGTGGAACTCATCGATCGTCCAAAATCGGAGCACGGCCCGGGGCGCCGAGCGATTGGCGACTGGTGCGCCAAGTCGGGGAGGCGCGCCAGCCGCGATCCATACGCCGTGTTTGCATGCCTAGCGTACCACCCGCGGCAAGCGGTTCGCGCACCGGGACGCACCGAGCAGAGAGAGGTCGTGCTAGCATTCCAGCCCGGAGTGGAATGCCTGAATTGGCCGTCTGCTGCACCATTGGTCGGCCAAATCGGGCGCGGATCGACACCGCAGGAGGCAGCGCCGGCGGGTCGCACGGAGCAGGAGCGCGAAATGATGAGCGGCCCCATCGGCGGCGGCGTGAACGTCGCGGAGACCGACCTTCCCAAGCCGGAAGGATTGGAGGGCGTCGTCGCGGCGGCGACGGCGCTGAGCCATGTCTTCGGTGAAGAGGGGCGGCTCGTCTACCGGGGCTACGACATCCACGAGTTGGCTGGAAATGCGTCGTTCGAGGAAGTCGCTCATCTATTGTGGATCGGTCACTTGCCGAATCGCACCGAGCTGGATGCATTCTGCGCCAAGCTTTGGGACAACCGTTCGCTGCCCGAAGGCGTGCTGACCACCCTGCGTGCGCTCCCCGCCGATGCCGCCCCGATGGATGCGTTGCGCACCGGCGTCTCCGCGTTCGGCGCCATCGACCACCAACGCTTTGAACCGGCTCCCGATCTCGACGAGGCGATCGCGCTGACGGCGCGAGTGCCGTCGATTCTCGCCGCCTTCTTCCGGCTGCGGCAGGGCAAAGAACCCGTTCCACCGCGCAACGATCTGAACACCGCCCAGAACTACCTCTACCAGTTGTTTGGCGTCGTGCCGGAAAAGCGCCACTGGCAGCCGCTGCAAGTCTACCTGGTGCTGCTCGCCGACCATGGCATGAACGCTTCGACGTTCACCGCCCGGGTGATCGCCTCCACGCAGTCCGATCTCTGCTCGGCGATCACCGGAGCCGTGGGCGCGCTCAAGGGGCCGCTCCACGGTGGAGCGCCCTCCAAAGTGCTCGATATGCTGAGCGAGATCGGCGCGGCGGAAAACGTGGATGCCTGGCTCACCGATGCGCTCGACCGGGGTGAGCGACTGATGGGGTTCGGTCATCGCGTCTACAAGGCCGAAGATCCGCGCGCCGAGATTTTGCGCGGCATGGCCGAGGAAGCCAGCGACCCGGATTTCTTTGCCCTCTCCAAGCGGACGGAAGACCGCGCGCTGGAGATGCTGGCCGAGCGCAAGCCGGGCCGCCGCCTCTACACCAATGTCGAGTTCTACTCGGCGGCGGTGTTGGCCGCGGTCGGATTGCCGGGCGACATGTTCACCCCCACCTTCGCCGTCTCCCGGACCGTCGGCTGGACTGCCCACGTGTTGGAGCAGACTGCCAATAACCGACTGATCCGCCCCCAATCTGAATTCGTGGGGCGCACCGACAAGCGATTTACATCCATCGACGAGCGATAACGAAACGCCCTTGAACGGCCCGGCGTTCCCGGGGAGGGGAATACCGGTTAGCTGGCGGCGTTCCCCGCGCCAACGAGTTGCGGTGGCAGGCTGGTTGCGGGTGCTGAGACATCCCGCTGGTCCGGCCGGACGTAGACGTTGGCGAAGACTGGTCGCTCGTACGGGTGGAGCGTTGCGTGCATCGGATCGTGGTCGTCATCGTCGCAGCGCTTGTGGCGCTGGCGGGGTTCGCCCCGATTGGCGTCACCGCTGTCGTGCTGACGCCGCCGATCGTCGCCGATCGCGCCGCCGACGCCGCGGATTTCGCCCGCTTGCTCTCCCGCCTGGAGGCCGATCGGGACTGGCCGACGATCGCCGCGCTGATGCACCCGGATAGTCAGGACGTGATTCCGGCGCGAGCCGTGGTCGGCTGGTACGAATCGGAATTTGCCAGCAAAACCACGGCTGAACTGACCGTCACCGACGTTCAATTTGAGGACTGGACCTGGGGCGTCACCGGCCGCCGCTACGAGGAGGCCGCCAGCGTTGCCTTCGTGCAGCCGTATTGGACCGATGGCGTCCGCTCGGATGTTTCCGGCACGCTGCACCTGGTTCGCCACGATGGAGGGTGGGGCTGGTTCTTCGGAGCCTCGTCCGATTTCGTAGCCGGTGAGATTGCCCGGTACGCACCGGGTGGCATGGGCGGCCTGGGCACGGACACGACCGGCATCGTGGCGCGGGCAGCGCGCTTCCCGGATCCATTGCACGCCCATATCGACGCCTACTGGGCGGCCCGATTTGCCGAAGCGGGCCGGTCCTACGTGCCGCCGCGCGGGGTGGTCGGGTTCAGTGAGCCGATGCCCACTGGCTGCGGCTCCGCCGATCCCCGCACCGAAACGGCTTTCTACTGCGTGCTCGATCGGA
>JADLCW010000281.1 GCA_020847015.1 Thermomicrobiales bacterium
GCCGACGTAGCTCAACAGGCAGAGCAGCGGTTTTGTAAACCGCAGGTTGCAGGTTCGATTCCTGTCGTCGGCTCCGTAATGTTCCTTGCAGTGAAGCCAAGATTACAGGGCCGCGCGGGGAGATCCACCGGCCCTGCTTGCTGCTTGATCGTTATTTCAACCATGAATCGACTGCAAACACTGCGCCCGGGTTGCAAACGCCGCATCCATCGCCGGCGCGGCGCCGGCCAGAGGGGCGCCGCTCATGCGCTGGCGGAGCCGTGGCAGTGCTTGAACTTCCGGCCGCTGCCGCACGGGCACGTCTCGTTGCGCCCCGCCCGCGCGAAGGCGACCCGCAGACGGTCGTCGTCCGCCGCGTAGCGGCGCATGATTTCCGCGGGGGCCAGCCCGCGCCGGAGCATCTCCGCCATGAACCGCATCGGCTGGTCGATATGTTCGAAGAACCTGCGATAGCCGGCGCACAGGTAATTCAATCCCGGCTCGCCGTCCGGCGTGGTCAGAAAGCGGTTGCGCGGACACTCCCCGTGACAGGCGAAGCGCACCGGGCAGGCGCGGCAGTACGCGGGCAGCGCATCGCGCTTGTGAAGACCGAATTCGACCTGACGCGGCGAAACCAGCAGATCGACGAGGTGGGTTTCCCGGATATTCCCCAGATTGTAGTCCGGTTCGACGTAGTGGTCGCAGGAATAGACGTCTCCGGTGTGCTCGAGCGCCAGCGCCGCGCCGCACGTCTCTTGGAAGATGCAGACACCCGCCGGCAGACCACACCAATTGGCCAGCGCGGCGTCGAAGTGCTGGACAAAAACGCGGCCGACATCGTGGCGCACCCACTCGTCGAAGATGGCGATCAAAAAGTGGCCGAACTGCTCGGGCCGGACCGATCGCTCGGTGACCAGGTCGCCGGACTGCGTGTACAGCGGGCGCGGGCTGCCGCGGCGTCCACCCCAGCCGGCGTCGGCGAGGCGCAGCACCGTCTCGGTGGCTCGCTCGACGATCGGAATGAATTGGAGGAACTGAGCATTCAATTCGTCGCGAAAGTAGCGGTAGACCGCGAGGGGGTGGTCGCCGTTGGCGGCGTGAACGGTGCAGAGAATGTTGGCGTCCACTTCGTGCTTGACGAGCGTGTCCCAGCCGCGCCGCACGCGGTCAAAACTGCCTTGGCCGCGCCGGTCGACCCGGTAGGCGTCGTGCAACTCCTGCGGACCATCCACACTCAAACCGACGAGGAACTCGTGCTGCTTGAAGAAGGCCCCCCAGGCGTCGTCGAGCAGCGTGCCATTCGTCTGGATCGTATGCGCGACCCGCTGACCCGGTCGGCGGTAACGCTCGGCGAGACGGACAGCGCGCTCGAAGAAATCCACCCCCATCAGCGTCGGTTCGCCGCCTTGCCAGGCAACCGTGACCTCCGGCGTCTGATGGGCTTCAAATAGCTGCTTGATATATGTTTCCAGCACCTCGTCCGACATGCGGAAGCGGCTGCCGGGATAGAGCGCTTGTTTCGACAGGAAAAAGCAATAGGTGCAATTGAGATTGCACACGGCGCCGGTCGGCTTGGCCAGAACATGGAAACCCGGCGGCGCCCCGGCGGGCGGGTGAAAATCGGTCGCCATGGCGCACGCTCCGTAATGTTGCGAAGTCGCTCCCAAACCACTTGGGGCAACTCCAGAGCAGGAAGGTTGGAACTGCAGGCGCTCCCGATCCATTGGCGTGGAGCGCACCGCCCTCGCAGATGACCGGCGGCGCGATGAGGAGCATCGAGCGCCGGAGTGATGAGAGGAGGCGGTCAGGCCGGTTCTCCCCGGCATGCCATCTGAATGGCGCCGACTGAATCAAGCCGGACGCGATCCAGCGCCCATGCTGCGCCCGGGAACGTCACGAATACGTCATACAATTGGCTGCGTCCGTTACAATCGCGCATCAATTTTGCGCCGCTTCCGCTCTCCCCCGCGCCTCGACAACCGGCGCGGTCGCGCGCGAGCATTCCCCTTTCGCATTCGCACCCGCCGGCGCGAATCGCAGGAGGACACGTTCGTGAGCGAAAAGTCCCGCCGCAAGGAGCTTTCGTCCCGGCAGCAATCACAGATTCGGGCCGGGGTCTACCGCATCGTGAACACCGAAACCGGCAAGGCGCTGATCGGTTCCACCGCAAATCTGGCCAGCATCCGGAACAAGCTCGATTTTGCCCGCTCCACCAACTCGCCCAGCGCGCTCGGCTGGAAGCTCCGCGACGACTTCCATCACTATGGTCCCGACGCCTTCGCGCTCGAGATCCTCGACGAGCTGGATCTGAAACCCGAGATGACCCCGGCCGACATCAAGAGCGAACTCGCGGTCATGGAAGCGCTCTATCGCGATCAAGCGGAGCCGGGAACGTTGTACTGACGGGTCAAGGGGTCGAGAAGTCGGGTTTACAAGCCGCGGACGAGAACCGGCTCGAATCGCATCAAAACTCCGCGCCGAACACCGCCCAGCGCAGGAAATAGACCAGGAAGGCAGCCGCCACCACGTAGAGACCCCAGTGGACTTCGCGCCATTTGCCGCGGGCCAGCTTGACCAGCACGTAGCTGATGAACCCCGCCCCGATGCCGTTGGTGATGTTGAAGGTCAGCGGCATCACCAGCATCGTCAACACCACCGGCAACGCGTCCTCGAGGTCGCGAAAGTCAATCAGCGGCCTCCCCCCCTCGCCCCGCTCCGCCAGCACCCCGACCATCAAGACGCCGACCACGATCAGCGCCGGGGCCGTCGCCACACCCGGCACAGCCGTCACCAGCCCGACGAACGGCAGCGAGAGCAGGAACAGGATTCCGGTGACCACCGGAACCAGTCCGGTGCGGCCGCCGA
>JADLCW010000282.1 GCA_020847015.1 Thermomicrobiales bacterium
CTTGGCAGCGCGGCGACGACATCGGTGGCGTCGTCGGGGGGCATCGCCTCCAGCACATCGGCGGCCTGGGCGCGACCGAGGGTGCGCAGGATGTCGGCGGCGGCGCTCGGAGCCAGGTCGGAGAGCACGGCGGCCAGATCGTCGTCGGGCAGCCAGTGCACCAGCGCCGCCAGCTCGTGATCGCTGAGCTGGGGGATGACGTCGGCCCACTCGGCGGGGCTGACCTGCTCCGCCAACGCGACGACGCCCTCCTGGCGGCGGGCGGCGATCAGGGCATGCACTTCGTCGAGCAATTCGGGTGGAGTCATGGGCATTCTCGGGCGCGCAGCAAACCAGATCGACCCCGTGGCCGACACCAGCCGGAACCAATCTCGCAAACTTTAGCCTAATCTAAATCATGCCGCACCGTATGATGCGGGTATTGGGAGTCCGCACCTATGGTAGCCTGACGCGCCGGATGCGGCCCGGTGCAACGTCGGACAATGGCGGCACGCCGGCGACAGGTCGGCCATCGATGCGGTATGAGAGGGAACGGACGCATGAACCCGATCGGCGTCAACAGTTGGGTCTGGGTCTCGCCGCCGAGCGATGCGGCGATCGCGGAGTTGGCCCCCAAGATCAAGGCGATGGGGTTCGACGTGCTGGAGTTGCCGATCGAAAACCCGTCCGACTGGGACCCGACCCGGGTCGCCGAGATCTTGCGGGAAAACGACCTGGACGCCTCGATCTGCGCAGCGATGGGGCCGGGTCGCGATCTGACCGACCCCGCCACGGTGGCCGCCACCCAAGCCTACATTCGCTTCTGCATCGATGCCGCCGCCGCGCTCGGTGGCAATGTCGTTGCCGGCCCGCTCTACACCCCGGTCGGCAAAACATGGCGCATGGACGCCGCTGAGCGTGCGGCGACGCTCGACCGACTGGCGGAGGGGCTGAAACCGCTGGCCGACTACGCCGGCGAGCGCGGCGTCCGGCTCGGCGTCGAACCGCTCAACCGCTTCGAAACGAGTTTCCTCAACACCGCCGAGCAGACGATGGAGGCGATCGCCCGGGTCGATTCCCCCGCCTGCGGCATCATGCTGGACACGTTCCATATGAACATCGAAGAAAAGCACCAGGCCGCCGCGATACGGCTGGTCGGCGACCGCCTCGTTCACTTTCACGCTTGCGGGTGCGACCGCGGCGCGCCCGGGCAAGACGACATCGCCTGGCCGGAGATCGCCGCGGCGCTGACCGAGATCGGCTACGAGGACGCGATCGTCATCGAATCCTTCACGCCGGCCAACCAGAGCATCGCCCGCGCTGCCGCCATTTGGCGTCCGCTGGCTCCCTCGCAGGACGATCTGGCTCGGGTGGGGCTCGCCTTTCTCCGAGGGTTGTTCGGGTAGCGCGCCGTTCGACCCAGGCGTCAGGGCGCGGGCGTCGCGTCTGCGCTGACGCCGCCCAGCGTGCGGTTCAGCCAATCGAAGAAGCGCTGCTCGCGCAATCCGAGCGCCTTCGGTTCGCAGTGCAGATCCGCTCCCTCGGCAGCCGTGAAGCGCACCAACTCCTTCGGCCCCGGGAGCGCATCGTATAGCTCCTGCGACTGCCCCGGCCAGAATGCCTCGCCCTCCGGATCGGCGATCAGCAGCGGCGTCCGGATTTGGCCGACCACGTCGTGCAGGTTGTAGGCGGCCAGCGCCACGAGCGTTTCGGAGAGTTTGTCGAACCCGAAGGGCGCCATCCGCATGGCGAGGGTGAAGCGGGCAGCCGGGTTGTGCGCCATCAGTTCCGCTACGCCCTGGTCGATTTCGGCCGCAATCTTGACCCGCTCCTCCTCCGGCGTCTCCAGCAGCCCCTCCATCGTGTCCGGCGGCATCTGCGCGGTCCATGAGGTCGCAACATTCATCACGCCTGGATCGGCGATGCCGGCCGCGAGACGATGTTCGAAGGCGAGGGCGCGCGGAACCCAGTAGCCGCCCTGGCTGATGCCCATGATGGCGAGCCGGTCCGGATCGACATCCGGGCGAGTCAGTAGCCAATCGACCACGGGCGTGATGACCTTTTCCCAGTCTGGTCGGAAGTACAGATGCTGCCGCCAGAGCGCCGCGCCTTGCCCCGGCCCGTCGAAGATCAGCGCGTTGAACCCCCGGCGCAGCGCGGCGGCTGCCCCGAATGACCACATGTCGGTCACCGTGCCGTCGCTGCCGTTGTTCATGATCAACCATGGCCGGGGTGCGCCGGAATCGTCGACCAGCAGCGCGTAGCCGGGCAGCGTCGTGTCTTCATAGGGAATTTCGACGACTTCGGCGGGCAGATCGAGCAGCGAGGCGAAGCGATCGAAGCAGGCTCGGTGCGTTTCCCACGTGGGCACGATCCGGTCCGGCGCCGATGTCCCGAGCGTGAAGAAATAGGCTTGTCCGTAGTATGAGGAGGCGCGCAGGAACGCGGCGCGGGCCGAAGCGCGGTCGCCGGCTGCGAGACTGGTTTCGGCGATGCCGCGAATGCGATCGCCAAGGGTGGTGAACGTGTCGAACCAGGAGTCGTAGTCGCCATCAGCGATCTCTGAGGCGGCGGCGAACATCTCGCCCACGTCGGCAGCGCGCTCGTAGACCGATCCTAGCCCGATCAGGAACTGGAACTGGAAATCGGTGGAGCCGAACACATGCGGCCAGGAGGCCGTCACCGGGTTCGCGTCGACAGGCGCCGCCGGGGTTGCCTGAGCGGCTGCCGGGCGCGCGGTTCGACCCAGGGCGAACGAGGCCGCGGCGGCTCCGGCGCCGCCAAGCGCCGCGCGCCGGGTGAGGGCTTCGGGAGACGATCGTCGTGGATCCATGCGCATCTACTCGTCCTCCTGCTCGGCGTGTCCAGCCAAGCTGCGCCGGCAAGCTGGGGCGGTCGTGGAACGGCGTCCGTCCTGGCCGGCGCCGGATCGCGCTCCGCTTCAGCAGCGACCGCGACGTCGTCCAGCGCACCGGCGGATTCGGGGCCAGTCCCAGCCGGGTGGCCTCTCTGCCGCGAGAATCGCCGGGGGCGCACCCGGCTCACGCCGGGCATCATCGCAGATCGACAGATGTATCCGCAGGCC
>JADLCW010000283.1 GCA_020847015.1 Thermomicrobiales bacterium
GCGCATGCCCGGGCCAACCGTCTCGGCCGGGTCTATGGGGCCGACAGCGGATTTGTCCTGTTCCCCGACCAGGAAACCGTCCGATCTCCTGATGCGGCATTCGTCAGCTACGAACAGTTTCCGTCCGACGAGCGACCCCGCGGCTTCCTCCGCCTGGCCCCCGATCTCGCGGTCGAGGTGCTCTCCCCGAGCGATCGCATCGCCGATGCGCTGGCGAAGATCGCCATGCATCTGGACGCCGGCGTACGGTTGGTGTGGCTGATCGACCCGGCACGCCGCAGCGTCACCGCGTTCACCCCCGACGCGCCGCCGACCGTGCTGCCGCCGGGGGCCACGCTCGATGGCGGCGAGGTGCTGCCGGGATTCGCCGTCCCGGTCGCCGATCTGTTCGCCTGACCACGCGGCGCGGGACAACTCCGACCTCTGCCGCCGGGGCCAGCCCACGCGGCGCATGCGCCCGCGCCGGCTAGCGACCGATATTGATCAGCCGGCCGGGCACGTAGACGATCTTGCGCGGTTCGGCTCCGTTCAGCGCTTCGGCGATGCGGGGAGCGGCCAGCGCCATGGCGACGGCCTCCGCCTCGGCCGCATCGGCCGCCAGGCGCAGGCGATCGCGCACCTTGCCGTTGACCTGCACCACCACCTCGACCAGATCGCGCGCGGTCAGCGCCGCGTCGAACACCGGCCACGCCTGCTGGTGCACGCTGTAGGGGTTGCCCAGCCGCTCCCACAACTCCTCCGCCAGGTAGGGCGCGCTGGGAGCCAGCAGCAGCGTCAGCGTCTCCACCGCCTCCCGCCAGGCAGGGGTGCGCACGACCGGAGTCTCCTTCAACCGCATCAATTCGTTGACGAATTCGATCAGCGCGGCGACCATCGTGTTGAACTGAAATTCATCCAGATCCTCGGTCACCCGCTGGATGGTGCGGTGGGTGACGCCGCGCAGCGCGCGCACCTCGGCGTCGGGAGCCGCGCCATCGAACGGACCGGCGCCGGTTTCGGTCACCACCGTCCAGGCGCGGCGCATGAACCGCTCCATGCCCTGCAGACCGCGGCTGTTCCAGGGCCCCCCCTGCTCCCACGGTCCCAGATACATCAGATGCAGTCGCAGCGCATCCGCGCCGTGCTCGCGCACCAGGTCGTCCGGAGCCACCTGCGTGCCCCGGCTCTTGCTCATCTTGGTGCCCTCTTCGGACAGGATCATGCCCTGGTTGCGCAACCGCAGGAACGGCTCGCCGTGGTCGATCAACCCCAGATCGCGGCACACCTTGGTGAAGAAGCGGGCGTACAACAGATGCAGGATGGCGTGCTCGATGCCGCCGCAATACAGATCGACCGGGCACCACGCATCGGCGGTGGCCGGGTCGAACGGCCCCGCCGCGTAGTGGGGCGAGGTGTAGCGGAACCAGTACCAGGACGAATCGACGAACGTGTCCATGGTGTCGGTTTCCCGGCGCGCCGGTCCGCCGCAGCCGGGGCAGGTCGTCTCCAGAAACGCCGTGTTGGTCACCAGCGGGCTTTGCCCGGTGGGCGTGAACGCGGCGTCCAGCGGCAGCAGCACCGGCAACTGGTCTTCGGGCGCCGGCTGCATGCCGCACCGCGCGCAGTAGACCACCGGAATCGGCGTGCCCCAGTAGCGCTGGCGAGAGATCAGCCAGTCGCGCAGCCGCCAGGTCACCTTCGCCTCGCCGCGACCGCTCTCCGCCAGCCAGGCGATGATCTCCGGCAACTGCTCCGGCACGCGCAGACCGGTCATCGGACCGGAATCGACCAGCACGCCGGGACCGGCGTAGGCCTCGGTCATCGCCCCCGACTCCAGCGTCGGCGCGCCCTCCGGCTGCACCACCACCCGAATCGGCAACCCGAAGGCGCGGGCGAACTCGAAGTCGCGCTGGTCGCCGCTGGGCACCGCCATGATCGCGCCGGTGCCGTACCCCATCAGCACGTAGTCGGCGATCCAGACCGGAATGCGCTCGTCGGTCACCGGGTTGATCGCGTAGGCCCCGGTGAACACGCCGGTGCGCGGGCGCTCCTCATCGGTCGATTGCCGCTCCACCTCGGACTGGCGGCGGGCCTGCTCGACGTAGCGCGCGACCGCCTCCCGATGCTCGGGAGTGGTGATGCTGGCCACCAGCGGATGTTCCGGAGCCAGCACCATGAATGTCGCGCCCCACAGCGTATCGGGGCGCGTGGTGAACACCTCCAGCACGTCGCCGGTTTCCAGCGTGAAGGCGACCTGCGCGCCCTCCGAGCGCCCGATCCAGTTGCGCTGCATGGTTTTGACGCGCTCGGGCCAGTCCAGCCCCTCGGCGTCGCGCAGCAGCTCCTCGGCATACTGGGTGATGCGGAAATACCACTGCTCCAGATCGCGCCGGCTCACCGCCGAACCGCAGCGTTCGCAGACGTTGCCCTCGATCACCTGCTCGTTGGCCAGCACCGTCTGGCACGACGGGCACCACCAGACCGCGCCGGCCGCCCGGTAGGCCAGTCCGCGCTCCAGCATTTTGAGGAAGAACCACTGGTTCCAGCGGTAGTACTCCGGGGTGCAGGTGATGACCTCGCGCGACCAGTCGATCATCGCGCCCATGTTGCGGTACTGCGCTTCCATGGCCCGGATGTTGTCGAAGGTCCAGGTGGCGGGGTGGATGCCGTGGCGGATGGCGGCGTTCTCGGCCGGCAGCCCGAAGGCGTCGAACCCCATCGGGAACAGCACGTTGTAGCCGCGCATCTTCTGCAGCC
>JADLCW010000284.1 GCA_020847015.1 Thermomicrobiales bacterium
ACGGCGAGCCAAGGCGCTCGCCCACGTGGCAGGTCAGTTTCGCGGCAATGCTGACTCGGCGAAACATCCGTTCGATCTCACCGCGCTCACCAGCTTCAGCGATCGCGCCCACAGTCTGGCCAAGGCGGTCGAGGAATACGTGCTGATCGAGCGGTGGGTGGAGTTGTCCGCTTGGCGCGCGGCGCGGCAGGCGGCTCCGGAACAGCGAGTGCTGGCCGGAGTTTCCATGCTGGCCATCTACGACCCTGACGACCAGACCGCCGAGGCGCGCGAAGCGAACATGGCGTACCGCGCCTGGCGACGCGAGCGCGATGAGGAGCTCGCCGAATTGCGCGCCGCCAATCCCGACGCGAAACTGGGCAAATCGGAGGACCCGCGACGAGACGCGCTTGACGGTCAACGGTTTCGGCTGCGGCTGACACCGGAAGTGGCCGGGGCGAATTTGCGCGATGCGCTGACCCTGACCGAGTTGCGCTCGGGCGACCGCGTCATCGTCGCGACGCGCTGGACCGAGGACTCTCGCTTGCCGCCAGCCGAGCGGCGACCGCTGAACCAAACACCGAAGCAATTGATGCTGCGTCAGGCGCGCTGGGAGCTGGTCGAGATCGAGGTCGAGCGCGATCCATCCGGTCAACCGGCGAACGCCTGGGCGATGGTTGAAGCGACCGGGTTCGGTTGGCAGCCGCCGTTTGTCTACGCTCATCAACGTGACGCATTTGCGGATGGCGAGGTCTACACGATCGAGGAAGACCCGAACGACTGGTACGGCTTCCAGCAGATGCAGACGGCGCGGGAGCTGGCTGAGGGCAAATACGCGAACACCTTGCTCGTTCGGCTGGATGATGCATCTGAAGGGGAGGTGCTTTGGCCGGAAGCGGCGCGCGGCGCGCAGCGGCGGTTCCTCGAAGGGTTGGAGGCCTTCTCTGTCGTAGATGGGTTGCGGCTGGATGACGAGGTGCGACGATTCATCGGAGAAGAGGGGGGCGCGCCGCTGCTGCACGTGCAAGGTCCACCTGGCACCGGCAAGAGCTTTACGACCGCACTGGCGTTGTTCGCCCGGATGCAGGGGGCGATGGCGGCCGGGCAAGATGCGCGTTTCGGGGTTTCCGCCAATACGCACGCCGCCGTCGACGTGCTGCTGGGCAAGATTGCCGATCTCAAGGAGCGGCTGGGTCGCTGGCGCACGATTGACCGGGAGACATTCGACCGCTGCTTCGACGCCCGACTCTTGACCGTTCCGCTGGTGCGACTCGATCCCGGGAGCGATCCGGCGGCTGGCGTTGTCGTGCTGAAGTTGCACGAGAGCGCTCTGGTCACCAAAGCGCGCGAGCAAATTCGGGTGCTGCCGGCGGTGGTGGTCGCCGCCACGCCATCCAAGATGCGCAAGCTGGTGAAGGGGCACAAGGGAACGACCGGCGGTTTGCTGGACGGGTTGGTGCTGGACGAAGCCTCGCGCATGTCGGCTCCGGAGGCGCTGATGGCGGCGATGCCGGTCAAGCCGGACGCGCCGATCGTGGTGGTCGGAGACCACCGGCAAATGCAGCCAATTCGCAAGCACGACTGGGAGCACGAGCCGCGGCAGACCTTTCGCCAATACAAGGTGTACCGCTCGGTGTTCGACTGGCTGCGGCATACGGACTCTCCGGGCGTGCGGCGAGTCCAGCTCAGCGAAAGCTTTCGGCTGCATGAGGAGATGGCGGAATTTCTGCGCCAGGAAATTTACGCCCAGGACGGCATTGACTTCCGCTCTCGCAGGCGCGCGGTGTTGCGCCCGGGAGCATGCCTCGATCCCTTCGTGGACGCCGTGCTGGACCCGGCCTATCCGATCGTGGTGGTCATCCACGATGAGGTGTCGAGCCGGGTGGTCAATGCGGTCGAGAAGCAGTTGGTGCTGCCGCTGGTGGCGGAGCTGCTGACGCGCAAGTACGACCTGCGCGAGGGTATCGGCATCGTCGTGCCGCATCGCGCCCAACGTACGCTGCTGCAAGAAGCGCTGCGCGATCTGACCGCCGCCGATCCGGACCTGCAGGCGGAGGCCGCGGCGGCGGTGGACACGGTGGAGCGGTTTCAGGGTGGCGAACGCGAAGCCATTCTGATCAGCGCCACCGAGAGCGACCCAGCCTACCTGCTGACCACCGGCGAATTTCTCTACGATCCGACCCGCCTTACGGTGGCGCTCAGCCGCGCCAGGCGCAAGCTGATCCTGATCGCCGCGCAGACGGTGTTCGATCTGTTCAGCCCGGACGACGAGGTGTTCGCCAACGCCCTGCTGTGGAAAAACCTGATCCGGCGCACCTGCACCGACGAATTGTTCAAAGGACACGTTCCGGGTGCGGCCGGCATGGTGGAGGTGCGCGTCGTCGGGCGGCGAGCGGAGAGCGGCGATGACTCCGCGGCGCTGGATGCGGTGGAAGAAGAAGTCATCCGGGAAGCCGAAGATGCGGAGCGTCAATCCGGAGGCGATTGGTGAAGCTTCCCGGTCGGATGCTGCGCCGTGGCGGATCGCA
>JADLCW010000285.1 GCA_020847015.1 Thermomicrobiales bacterium
GCACCAACAATCGCCCGGCGCTGGCCCAGGCGACCGTCGAGCAGGCGCTGGCGCGAGCCGGTCTCGCGGCGTCGATCACGCCCATGCAGCGGCAGGGGCACGGCCAGATGTGGCGCGCCGCAGAATCTGCTCCGGCGCAACTGCGCCTGCCCTGGTGATGCGTGCAGCCAAGCCGACGCGCCCGATCGGCCGCGTCGGCCGCAGCCGATCCGGCTATACTCGCGCCGCTTGAGTTCACGCCGGCGCGCCTCGCGCCCGCCGCGCCGCGTCCGGGGAGGCCCCTCCTGAATCCGCTGTTGCTGTTTCACGACCGATTGGCCATTTCCGTCATGCTTTTCTGGGCGGCGGTCGGATTGTGGGGGCTGTTCACGTATCTACGCGGATCGGGGCTGACCGGCAGCATCGCCGGGGCGTTGGCCATCGGCGAGGCGCTGGTCGTGGTGCAGGTGCTGGCCGGGGTCGCCTTGTTCGCGCTGGAAGGGATGCGCGCGCCAAATCCCATCCACTATCTGTACGGCGTGACCGCCATTCTGGTGCTGCCGTTCGCCTGGAGCTTGCTCAAGGATCGCGACCAGCGGCAGGCGCTGCTGGTCTATAGCCTGCTCGCCCTGTTCATCGCCGGTCTCGCCATCCGCGGCATGACCACCGCCTCCTGATCGAATCCGACAGTCGCTTCGCCTACGAATATTCGGTCGGCCAGTATGCGCCGGCGCCGAATCATCCTGACCGCAGCGCAACCAGCCGTTCACCAGCACGATGCATCCGTACGGCTCGTACAGCGGGAAGATTGGCCTGGCTGCGCGGCATCTTCGTCCCGTCCCACACAGCGAAGTTTCCCACGAGGCACAAATCGACCTGATGGTCCTCCTTGGGAGATAAGGCGGAATTGCGTTCCCGGCCCATCGGTCCCAAGATTGGCCGAACGTTCAGCGCGTTATTGACACCCTCAGCACCGCTCCCTAGAATCCGACCGTACAGTCATAAAGATCGTTGCGTTGCAGCGAATGTTGTTCCGGCAGAAAGGAGCCAGTGTGGAGGCCGAGCAGCCGGATTATCAGGATGTGGTGGACCAGGCCCTGCAACTGGTCTACAGTCATCATCACCGCCTGGTATCCCAACTCCATCCGGCGGCATTTGCTCCGCTGTCACTCGATCAGCTTCGGCAGGGACCGCTCGGGCTGGATCTGCGGCGGTTGGCGCAACTCGCCCGCGGCGAGGTGCGCGAGCCAAAAGAGCGCGTATTGGCAGCGATCGATTCAGTCGTGCAATTGCTGTTCTGGCCGGCTGCCGCCGATGATTATTCGGTGCCGCGCTCTTTTTGGGATACCGATCTCGGTCGCATGTTGGCGCTCGCCAAGTACCGTGCCTACGATCCGGCGGAATTGGTCAGCATTGGGAATGCCGCCCAACAACTCGGCGTCACCCGGCCAACCATCTACCGCTGGATGGACGACCGTACGCTCAACTACGTGCGTGACGACATGAGCGGGCGCACCTTCGTCGTTCGGCGCGACATCGACAATCTCAAGCGCGTTGCCGAGGAACTCACTCAGGAATAATCAGACCGCATGAACGTACTGCCGGGCGGCGCATGCGCCGCCCGGTTTTTTGGCGTCTCCGCGCCGGGACGATCGGATCAGGACGTGAGACCGTTCAGGTCCTCGGCGGCGACGATTTCGCCGTGGCGCACGTACACGCGCGGAACCCGGATCGCTACGCCGGTCAATACTTCGTACGGAATCGTGCCCAGCAGATCGGCCAGACCGCGAGCGGACGGGGCCGCCTCCTCCGGTGCGCCTCCGAACACCGTAATCTCGTCGCCAACCCGCGCCGCAACGCTTTCCGGGGCGCGCACCACGCATTGATCCATCGACACCCGCCCGATAATTTCGGCACGCTGGCCGGCAAACCCCACCCAGCCCCGGTTCGATAATGCCCGTGCGTACCCATCGGCATAGCCGATGGGCACCAGGAGCGCTCGTTCCGTCCGTTCGCAGCGGTACGTTCGCCCGTATCCCACCGTGTCGCCCGGTTTCAGATCGAACACGCGTTCGATGCGCGAACGTACGGTCATCACCGGTCGCACCCCCGGCGGCAACGGAACCGCATCCGACGGCGGGATGCCGTAGAGAGCGATGCCGGGTCGAATCACGGTGGCGCCGGTGAAGAGGCGGCGCAGCGAGCCTGCGCTGTTGCCAGCATGCACCGTCTCCGGCGTGATGCCCTCGGCCCGCAAAGCTTCGGCGCAGGCCGCCAGCACGATGGCTTGCTCCGCGGCAAAGGAAACATCTGGTTCATCCGCCGTGGCGAAATGGGAAGAAATCCCGGCCAGCCGCAACAGGGGATTGGCCGCAGCTCGCCGCGCCAGCGCTAGCGCCAGCGCCGGTTTCGCGCCATACCGATGCAATCCCGTATCCACCTTGACATGGATCGCAACCGGTTGCTCCGCCTCCGCGCGGCACGCGGCGTCGGCGACAGCCTCCAGGAGTTCTTCCGTCCCAACCGTGAGTTCGAGTTGCTGTCGAATCGCCTCGGCCGCCTCGGTCGGGTCGATTGCGCCCAGCACGAGCACCGGAGCGGCGATGCCGGCCGCCCGCAGGGCCCGCCCCTCCCCCACGGTGGCGACCGCCAACCGGGCGGCTCCGGCAGCCAGCGCTTCCCGCGCGATCGTGACCGCCCCATGGCCGTAGGCATTGGCCTTGACCACGGCCATGAGCGCCGCCTGGGGCGGCAACACCGCGCGGAGCGCGGCGACATTGCCGGTCAGCGCGTCGAGATCGATCTCCGCGCGCGTGGCCCGGCCGCGCCAGCCGGGCGCCGCGCGTGGAGGTCTAGCCGCGGGCATCGCCGCCCGGCGTCGCCGGCGCCGCATCGTCGACGTGCTCCGTGCCGGCGATCAACCGGACGAGATCGGTACGACTGACCATGCCGACCATGTGGTTCGCGTTATCGACGACCGGCACCGGGTTAACCTTCCGCTCGCTCATCAGCGTGGCAACCTGCGACAGGGTAGCCTCCTGCCGGATGGTGTAGACGGGAGCGCTCATCAACTGGGCGGCGGTGACGGCCAACACCCGCCGCAGATCATCCGCCAGCGGGCGACCGGCGTCGGCCACCAGCATAGCGTCGAAGAACACCGTCACGCTCGGCAGACTGACATCCGCCTCGCGGAATACGAGATCGCCCTCGGTGATGATCCCGTGCAGCACGCCATCGGCGACCACCGCCACTCCAGGCAGGTTCGCATCGATCAGCATCTTCGCCACGGTCGCAATCGAATCGTCCAGCGCCGCCACCGGCACATCACGCCGCATGAGATCGGCGACCGTGACTGTTCGTTCTGTCTCAGGCATCGCCATCGCCTCGCTCGATTTCCAGCGCAGCCAATTCCTCGGCGATCGCCAGGGGCAAATCGCTCGCCACCAGACCGAGCGTGCCGACCCGCCGTTCGACGCGCCGCGCCGCCTGCATCCCGGTGTAGACGGCGAGCGCGGCCGCGTCCAGCGGCATCAATCCTTGCGCCAGAAACGCGCCCACCGCACCAGCCAGCACGTCGCCCGTCCCCGCTGTCGCCAGCGACGTTGGTGCGTCCTCAGCCACCAGCGTTCGCTCGCCATCGGATATCGCCGTGTAGCCATACTTGAAGAGAACGACGGTTCCCCAGGCGCGCGCCGCCTCGCGCGTGGTTCCGACCGGATCGGCCAGAATCTCATCGGTCGGCCGGTCCAGCAGGCGGCTCATCTCCCCGACGTGGGGAGTGAGCACCGCGTTTCCCTTGGGAAGCAGATCGGGCCAGGACGGCTGTTTCGCCAACCAATTGAGCGCGTCGGCATCGATCGCCACCGGTTTCCCGGCGCGCCCGATCACTCCTTCCGAAGCCGGAATCTCGACATCCGGAGCGGCTCCGAACCCGAACCCGATGCGGGTGCGCGTTGGCCCGGCTCCGAACAACGCACCCAGCAGCGCCCCGGCCGCCTCGTCCTCGCCCAGTCCCGGCCCCACCAGCAGCGCCGCCGACTTCTCCAGTTTCGCCTCTAGCCCTTCCAGCGAACGACGACCGGCAAAGGCTGTTTCGCCTTCGGCCAGCGGTACGGTGACGACCTCCGGCGAGCGCATCACCACGACTGAGGCGATCGAACGGGGCGCGGCTACGTGGACGATGCCGGCTCCGGCGCGCCCGGCGGCCGCGGCGGACAGCGCTGCGGCGCCGGCAAATCCCGGCGCGCCGGCGACGATCACCAGACCGCCAACGCCCCATTTGTGCGCCCCGAACGCCCGCCTGGGCAGCAGCGCCAGCGCCAGCGCGCGGTCGATCGTCGCGTCCTTCGGACCCAGTTCCGGCCGCCGCGCGGCATCGATGGTTGGCACCTGTTCGTCCCTCACTCGTCGTCGGTCGCCGCGGCCGGCGCGGGCGCGGCCTCCCGCAAAGCCACGACGAACGCCATGGCGTCGGTTCTGGAATGAGTCAGCGACACATCGAAGGCAGTCAGGCCCAACTGCGCGGCGCGCTCTGCAGCCTGCCCGTGCAGCACCAGAATTGGTTTGCCCCGGCGATTGGATAAGATCTCCATCTCGCGCCAGCGAATGCCGCGAATGCCGGTGCCCAGCGCCTTCGAGGTCGCCTCCTTGGCCGCGAAGCGGGCGGCCAGCTCGGAGACCCGGCCCCGACAGCGCTCTCGCTCACGGTCGGTGTACACACGATGCAGGAAGCGCTCCCCAAAATCATTCAACACCCGCTCGATGCGGGCGATCTCGATGATGTCGATACCCGCCGCAATCGCCCCCGCTCGCTCCGGATCGAATTCCGGTTCGTAGCGTACCGCCACGTTTGTTGCGTTCGCCGTCATCGCCTCCCCCTCGCGGTCAGCGGACCGCGTCCCGGAGGATTGTAGACAGCACGTCGCTGCCGTGTCCGAGGATGAACCTCAGGTCGCGCCGACCGGGCGGTAACGCTCCCGAAACGCGGCGGCTGCCGAGCCGAAGGCGTCCGCTTCGATCGCCGCCCGTATGGCTTCCATCTCCCGCGCCAGGAAGCGCAGGTTGTGAACCGAGGCCAGCCGCAGCCCCAACACCTCGTTCGCTCGGAAGAGATGATGCAGGTACGCGGCGGTGAAGCGCGAGCATGCGTCACAGTCGCATGTCTCATCGATGGGGCGGTGATGCTGGGACCATCGCCGATTGCGAATGGCGATGCGCCCTCCGGGAGTAAACAGCGCACCGTTGCGGGCGAGACGGGTCGGCAGCACGCAATCGAACAGATCGATGCCCCGCTCGACTCCCATCCAGAGATCCTCCGGAGAACCGACGCCCATCAGATAGCGCGGCTTGTCGCGCGGCAGCTCCGGCGTCACCACCTCCAGCATCGCCGCCATCTCTTCTTTCGGCTCGCCCACGCTGAGACCGCCCACCGCGCAGCCGGCGACGTCCGCCGCCGCCACGACCCGCGCGCTGTCGCGTCGCAGATCCGGCTCCAACCCCCCTTGGCAGATGCCGAATAGCGCCGTGCCGCCCGAGGCGCCATCCAGCTCGCGATGGCGCGCCACGCAGCGGGCCAGCCAGCGGTGGCTGCGCTCGGCGGCATCGCGCACGACCTCGCGCGAGGCTGGCAACCCGACCAGATGATCCAGCGCCATGGCGATATCGGATCCCCAGCCGATCTGCAGGTCCACCGCCCGCTCTGGCGTGAGAGCGTGGGGGCTGCCGTCGATATGGGAGCGAAAGGTGACCCCTTCATCGCGGACGCGGGCATGCTGGGCAAGGCTGAAGATCTGAAAACCGCCGCAGTCGGTGAGGATCGGGCGGCGCCAACCCATGAACCGATGCAGCCCCCCGGCATCGCGCAGCGTCTCGAGCCCAGGACGCAGCATCAGGTGGTAGGTATTGGCGAGGATGATGCGGGCGCCGGTCGCCTCCACTTCATCCGGGTGTAAGGTCTTGACCGTCGCTTGGGTGCCGACCGGCATGAAGGCCGGGGTTTGGATCGCTCCGCGCGCGAGGCGCAACTCGCCGCGCCGCGCCTGACCGCCGCCAGCCTCCGCCAGCAGCGCGAAGCGGAGCGGCGCAATGCTCGCCGGAGCGTTCATCCGCTCCTCCATCTCTCGCTCCATGCCATCTCCCAGCGCCGGCCGTCAGGCTGCGCCGCACGCGCTGACATCCGGCGGCGATTCGCCACCGGCGCCACGACGATGCGTCCGAAATCAACGAAAATCCGAGGCTCAGACCCGCCGGCTGTAGCTCGCCGCGGCGCGGCGGCGGCGTACCCGCACCAGCGCCTCATCGACCTGCACGACGTCGGCGGCGCCATTGCCGTTCTTCGTAGTTGGCCCCATCAGCAGATCGTCATCCAGCGCGGAAACGTCAATCAGGGGGTCAGCCTTGGTGGCGACCGGCAGTACGGCGACCTTGCCGTTGCCGGTTGTCTTTGCCGGGGCCGCCTTGCGCGCGCCGCTCGTCGAACTCTTGCTCCCGGTCGCCGTACTCGCGGCCGCGCCGCCGCTGCGGGCGGTCACCGGTTTCGGCTTGGCGCTCTTGGAGCCGGAGAGGTCACGCTTGACACTGTCGCCAACCGAGTCGACCTCGTCCATCATGCCCTGCATCTCACGGCGGACGGTTTCCTTGATGTCGTCCACCTCGGCGATGGTTTTTTCGAACTCACCGGTCAGGTCGGACGTCATCTTGCGGAATTCCCGCACCCAACGACCGGCCTGCGACGCCAACTCCGGCAAGCGCTGCGGTCCGAAGACCACCAGCGCGATCACCAGGATGACGAACATCTCCTGATAGCCAACACCGAACATGGGGGACGATCCTCGCGATGCGCCGGTCGGCGGGTCTCCGCCGCGGCGGGCCAGACGTGGCAGAATCCGGACCGGGAGTATAGCACTCGCTCTTGAATCGCCGCGAAGGACGAGCATTAACTGATGAAATTAATCGTCGGATTGGGAAATCCCGGCCGGGAGTACGCGAAAACACGCCACAATCTCGGATTTATGGTCGTTGGCGAACTGGCTCGCCGCGCCGGCAGCCCCAGCTGGCGCACGCGCTTCAAGGCTGAACTCGCCGACGCGACCATCGCCGGCCAGCGGGTCATTCTGCTCGAACCGCAAACCTACATGAATCTGAGCGGCCACGCCGTGCGGGAAGCGGTCAACTGGTACAAGATCCGCCGCCACGATGTGCTGGTCGTGCTGGACGATCTTGATATCCCCTTCGGCGCCTTGCGGATGCGCGAGAGCGGCGGCGCAGGAGGTCACAACGGACTCAAGTCGATCGTCGAGCAACTGGGCGGGGCCGACGTGGCGCGGCTGCGTCTTGGCATCGGCCGGGGACCGGGAGCCGCCACGGCGCAAGTGCTCTCCCGTTTCTCGGCGGATGAGGAGCGAGCGCTCCCGCCCGTCATCGCCGCCGCCGCCGATTGCTGCGAGGCATGGCTGGCGGAGGGCGCCATCGCCGCCATGAATCGCTGCAACCGCAAGCCCGAGGCCGCCCCCTCGACCGCTCCATGAGCGCCGCGCCCGTTCCCCGGGAGGAAGACACCCCGGCGGAACTCGGTCCGTTCCGCTTCGTGGATGTCATCACCGCCTCGTTCGTGGCGGTGCTGCTGCTGTCGAATATCGGCTCGACCAAGATCGTCACTGCCGGCCCGTTCCAGTTCGACGGCGGGACGATTCTCTTTCCGCTCTCCTATATTTTTGGCGACATCCTGACCGAGGTCTATGGGTTCCGTCGCTCGCGGCGCGTCATCTGGATCGGGTTCTTCTGGATGATCGTCGCCGCGGCGTTTCTCGCCCTGATCGATGTGCTGCCGCCGGCCCCCGGCTTCGAACTGGCGGAGAGTTTCCACCTCGTGCTCGGACAGGCCCCCCGCATCGTGACCGGCAGTCTGCTCGCCTTCTGGTGCGGCGAATTCGCCAACAGCATCGTGCTGGCTCGCCTTAAGGTGGTGACCGGGGGGCGCTGGTTATGGGTCCGCACCATCGGCTCCACGCTCATCGGGCAAGCGATCGACACGGCAGTGTTCCTGACCGTGGCCTTCCTCGGGGTGCTGCCGCGCGAGTTGCTGATCGCCGTATGGATTTCCAACTACGTGTTCAAAGTCGGCATCGAAGTCGTGCTGACCCCGGTCACCTACGCCGTGGTCGACGGTCTCAAGCGCGCCGAAGACATCGACATGTATGACACCCGCACATCATTCAACCCCTTCCACTGGTCGGGGTCGTGAGCGACGCCGAGGCAGCGTAGAATCAGACAAGACCCGGGGCGGGAGCGACAGCGGCGCGACAGGAGCGAACCTTGGCGGAACGACCCGAAACCGCGGTGGAAACGGGCATCTCGACCGTGCTGGTCGTAGGCGCTGGCACGATGGGGCGCGGCATCGCCCAAGTCGCGGCCGAGGCGGGATTTTGCACCCTTCTCTACGACGCTGACGACGCAGCGCGGGAGCGGGGGTTCACGGCCGTTCACGATGCCTGGCGTCGTCTCGTCGAGCGAGGCAAGCGCGACGAGACGCAGGTGGCCGCGTTCGCGGAGCGATTGCGCGTTGCCGAGAACATCGCCGCGGCAGCCAGCGCCGATCTCGCTATTGAGGCTATCTTCGAGAACCCGGTCGCCAAGATCGCGCTGTTTCGCGAATTAGATGCGATCTGCCCGTCCGAGACGCTGCTTGCCTCCAACACCTCCTCGATTTCCATCACCCGGCTGGCCGGCGCGACCAGCCGCCCGGATCGCTTCGTCGGGATGCACTTCTTCAATCCCGCCCCGGTGATGCCGCTGGTCGAAGTCGTGCGCGGGTTGCGCACCAGCGACCGGACCGCCGAGCGGGCAGCGGCGGTGGCGCGGGCATTTGGTAAGACGCCAGTTGTGGTGCAGGATGCGCCTGGGTTCGTCGTCAATCGCGTGCTGCTGCCGATGATCAACGAGGCGGTCTTCGCGCTGTCGGAGGGGGTGGCCGGCAAGGAGGCTATCGACGAGGCGATGAAGCTGGGCGCGGCCCACCCTATGGGGCCGCTCGCGCTCGCCGACCTGATCGGTCTCGATGTCTGCCTCGACATCTTGCAGACGTTGCATCGCGATCTCGGCGAGGACAAATATCGTCCCGCGCCGCTGTTGGAGCGCATGGTGGACGCCGGTCTGCTGGGTCGCAAAAGCGGCGAAGGGTTCTACTGCTACGAGAGCTGATTCCACCCCGCGAGGACACGCCGTGACCGACGAAACCCCGACCGCCGCAACCAGAGCGCCGCTGCGGGTGCTTATCGCTAAACCCGGGTTGGATGGCCACGATCGCGGAGCCAAGGTCATGGCGCGCGCGCTGCGCGACGCCGGTTTCGAGGTGATCTACACCGGTCTGTTTCAAACGCCAGAGATGATCGCCTCTGCGGCGCTGCAGGAGGATGTAGACGTCGTGGGACTCTCCATTCTCTCCGGAGCGCACATGACGCTGTTCCCGCGCATCATGGCGGCGCTGCGCGAGCGTGGGCTGGACGACGTGCTGGTGATCGCCGGCGGCACGATCCCGGCTGAGGATCAGGCGACGCTACGCGAGATGGGGGTCGCCGCATTATTCGGTCCCGGCACCCCGCTCGGCGAGGTGGTCGCCTTCCTGCGGGCGCAGGACCCAGCGCGGGCGGTCGGAGGTTGAGCGTGGATCTGGTCGAGCGACTCGACTCGGGCGATCCACGTGCGCTGCCGCGTCTGCTGACGCGGATCGAGAACCGCACCCCGGAAGGACTGGCGGCGCTGGAGCGACTCTACCCGCGCACCGGCCACGCCCATGTCGTCGGCGTCACCGGACCGCCCGGTTCCGGCAAGAGCACACTCGTCGGAGTGCTGGCGACGGCCGCCCGCGCGTCCGGCCGCCGCGTCGCGGTCGTCGCCGTGGATCCGTCCAGTCCACTCAGCGGCGGGGCGGTGTTGGGCGATCGCGTGCGCATGATGGGGTTGCATGCCGACCCGGGCGTGTTCATCCGCAGCATGGCTTCGCGTGGCCGCATGGGCGGGTTGGCCCCAGCGGCGGCCGGGGTCGTGCACGCGCTCGACGCGGCCGGATTCCCGCTCGTGCTGCTGGAAACGGTCGGCACGGGGCAGGATGGGGTCGATATCGCTTCGCTCGCTCAAACCGTGGTCGTGGTGCAGGCCCCGGGGTTGGGCGACGGGGTGCAGGCGATCAAGGCTGGGCAACTGGAGATCGGCGACGTGCTGGTCGTCAACAAGGCCGACTTGCCGGGAGCAGGCGATCTCAAGCGCCAGTTACGGTTGGCGCTGCCGACCGAGACCGGTCCCGAACGCTGGGCCACGCCGCTGCTGCCGACAACGGCGACAACCGGCGGCGGGGTCGACGATCTGCTGGCCGCGATTGACGCCCATCGTGAGTATCTGAAGGAATCCGGCAATTGGGAGATCCGGCAGCGCGGAGCCGCGCGCGCTGAGGTGCTGACCGGACTGCGGGCGGCGCTGGAGCGACGCCTGGCGACGCTGGATGGGGACCAACTCAACTGGCTGATCGCCGAGGCGGCCGCGCGTCGCCGCTCACCGGATGCGGTCGTCGCTAATCTCATCGCCACGCTGGATAGCGCGGCGACCGGCGGCGACTCGGTTAGCGATCAGCGCGGCGGTTGAGCCGGCTCCCACCCCGTTGTCGACATTGACCACGACCAAACCGGGCGCGCACGACTGCAGCATGGTGGTCAGCGCCCCCAAGCCTCCCGCCCCGATGCCATACCCGACCGAGGTGGGTAGTCCGATCACCGGCGCATCGACCAACCCGGCGACCACCGACGGCAGCGCGCCGTCCATGCCGGCCGCCACGATGTAGACATCTGCTCCGGCGCGCGCCATCCGCTCCAGCGGCCCCACCAGCCGATGCAACCCCGCCACGCCGACATCGTAGGCTTCGTCGGTGGTCGCGCCCATCTCGCGTGCGACGAGAGCCGCCTCAGCGGCGACTGGCGCATCGGAGGAGCCAGCGGTCAGAATGGCGACCCGGCCGCCCAGCGGGACGATTGTCGCGCCCGGGCGCACGACGACCAATGCCCGCGCACGCGCCACGTGCGCGACCTCCCATTCCCCACCGAGCAACGCCACGACCGCTTCAGCCAATTCTGGAGCGCAACGGCTGGCGAGCGCTCGTCCGTTGCGCTCGGCGAGACGCACCAGCGCCGCCGCGACGGTTTCGGCATCCTTGTGTTCGGCGTGAACGATCTCGGGGATGCCGGCGCGAGAGCGCCGATTCAGGTCGAGCCGCAGCGCGGGCGCCTGGCCGGAGTCCAGAGCGTCGTCATCATGCGCGGTGTCCAGCGCCGCTCGCAGATCGTCGAAAGGTCGCCGCCGCTCCATCACCGTGTTGCCGCCTCCTCCAGCGCCGCCGCGATCGCGGCCTCCACATCGACAGATGGCGCACCCAGGCGCAGGTTCGCCAGAAATTCGACATTGCCCGCCGGCCCGCGCAATGGCGACGCCGTCAGCCCCAATACCCCAAACCCATTCTCCCGAGCTGCGGCGGTGGTCTGCTCCAGCACCCGCCGATGCACCGCCGGATCGCGCACTACCCCGCCCTTGCCGACGTCTCTTGGCCCCGCCTCGAATTGGGGTTTAATCAGCGGCACGCAGCGTCCGTCGCGGCGCAACAACCGACCTGGTGCCGGGAGCACCAGCGCCAACGAAATAAACGAAACATCGACGGTCACCAGATCCACCGGCTCCAGCAAGCTTTGCAAATTGCGGGCATTGGTGCGATCCATGACGATCGCGCGCGGGTCCAGCCGAACGTGCTCGGCCAGTTGGCCGTAGCCGACATCGACGGCGTACACGCGGGCCGCGCCGCGCTGGAGCAGGCAATCAGTAAAACCGCCGGTGCTGGCTCCAAGATCGGCCGCAATCAGCCCAGCTACATCGATGCCGAATCGTTCGAGCGCGTGGTCCAGTTTTTCCCCACCCCGGCTGACGAAGCGCGCTTTGGCGACGAGCGCGATCTCATCGGTCGGCCGCACGGGCGCCCCGGCGCGATCGACCACGGCGCCATTCACCATCACATCGCGCGCCAGAATCAGAGCGCGGGCGCGAGAGCGCGTTTCGGCCAAGCCACGCGCCACCAGCGCCTCATCCAGCCGCTGCCGAGGCGTCGTGGCGGCGACCTCAGCCCGCGATGCGTTGCTTGAAGGGCGCGGTTTGGACATGGCACAAAGCAACGGCGAGCGCGTCGGCGGCGTCGTCCGGCTGCGGCGCACGATCCAACCCGAGAATGAGGCGAACCATTTCTTGCATCTGCGCTTTGTCCGCCTTGCCGTAGCCGGACACCGCTTGCTTCACTTCGGACGGCGTGTACTCCGCAACCTCGACACCGGACCGGGCCGCAGCCAGCAGCACGACGCCGCGCGCCTGCCCGACCGCCAGCGCGTTGGTGACGTTGCGCGCGAAAAAAAGTTGCTCGACAGCCAGCGCATCCGGCCGATGCGTCGCGATGAGATCGGCCACGGCATCGAATAGATGCGCCAGCCGCTCCGGCATCGGTCGCGCAGAGGTCGTCTCGATGACCCCGAAATCGAGGGCGCGCGGCGTGTCGCCAGCGACGACCAGCCCAAAACCGAGTCGCGCTGTGCCGGGGTCGATGCCAAGGGTGAGCATGTCCGTCTAGCTCATCGCCTCGGCAAGCGCCTCGTCGGTGACGTCCAGGTTGGTGAAGACCTCCTGCACATCGTCCAGATCTTCCAGCTTTTCGACGAGGCGGATGACTTTGACGGCGACATCTGGTTCCGGGGCCAGCATCGTCTTCGGCTTCATGGTGAGTTGCGCCGAGGCCGCCTCGAAGCCACCCTCCTTGAGGGCTTCCTGCACGGTGTGCAGTTCTTGCGGATCGGTGTAGACGGCAACCATGTCGCCATCGACCTGAACGTCGTTGGCCCCAGCGTCGATCGCCACCAGCGCCAGGTCGTCCGGATCGGTTCCGTTCGCCTCCAGTTCGATCAATCCGACCTGATCGAACATCCAGCTCACGCTGCCGCTCTCGCCGAGGTTGCCGCCCGCTCGCGTCAGCACCGCCCGCACCTCGCCGACCGTGCGGTTGCGGTTGTCGGTCATGGCCAAGACCATCAGCGCCGTGCCGCCCGGCCCGTAGCCTTCGTAGTACAGCTCGTCGAAGTTGTCGGCGCCGCCTTCGCCCGCCGCCTTGGCGATCGCCCGCTCGATGTTGTCCTTGGGCATGCTGGCGGCGCGCGCCCGGTCGACCGCGAGACGCAGCCGGAAGTTGTAGTCGGGATCGGGCTGCCCTTGCCGCGCCGCAACCGCGATTTCGCGCGCCAGCTTGGTGAACAATTGGCCGCGCTTGGCGTCGGCCGCACCCTTTTGCCGCTTAATCGTGGACCATTTGGAATGGCCGGACATGAGTAAACTCCTGAATCATGGGGGACACAAACAACCGTCCCGCCGGCGGCGGACCTGCGCCCCAAGTATACATCGGCCCTCCTCGGCGCTCGTCCTCTTGCGCGGCGGGCGGAAGATGGGGAAAGCTCACATTGAGTCGTGGTTGAAACCTGTATAAAATTCGGCTATACTCCTCACAATCGATCCCACACTCCACACAGCCTGAGCCGAACATCCGGCGTCGTTGCGAGGGGAACATGCCAGCCCGCACTGGTCGTTATCCGCCTTGGCCCGACTTCGATACCTCCCTTCTCTCCGCCGTTTGCGACGGGCGTTTGTGTTCTGGATGTCGCCGCGCCATGCCTTCCCCTCTCGCATTCCGCACCGGCAGCGCTTGCAACCAAGGTTGGTGAAGCGATCCATGGTGACGAGTTTGATCACGAAGGGCAAAGATCAGGGATATCTCCTTTCCGAAGACATCGTAGCCGCGTTCCCCAACGCAGAAGATCACCTCGATCGCCTCGAAGAGTTCTATTCCTCGTTGGTGGCCGAAGGCATCCAGGTGCTGGAGAAAGCGCCGCCCAAACCCAAGTCCGAACCCAAACCGCGTTCGTCGGCGCACCCCGCCGAACGCCATCCGGAGCGGTTCGCCCCCGGCGAGGATTATTCCGCTGGCGTCGGCGACTCCGTGCGCCTCTACTTGCAAGAGATCGGCGAAACGGACCTGCTGACGATGCAGGAAGAGGTGTGGCTGGCCAAGCGCATGGATCGCGGGTTGCAGGCCGCCGACCGACTGCTGGACCCAACCATCACTTCGGAAGAGCAATTCTCGCTGGAGGCCGACAAAGCCGACGGCGAAGCGGCCCGCTGTCATCTCATCCAGGCCAATCTGCGCCTGGTCGTTTAGGTCGCCAAGAAATACGTCGGCCGCGGGCTCTCGTTTCTCGACCTCATTCAGGAAGGCAACATCGGCCTGATGAAGGCCACCGACAAGTTTGACTACACGCGCGGCTTCAAGTTCAGCACCTACGCCACCTGGTGGATCCGTCAGGCGATCACCCGCGCCATCTCCGATCAGAGCCGCACCATCCGGCTGCCGGTTCACGTTGGGGAAACGATCAACCGGGTCAAGAAAACGAGCCACCGCCTACAGCAGATTCTGGAGCGGGAGCCGACTCAGGAAGAGATCGCCCGAGCGATGGATGTGCCGGACGACAAGGTGCGTCAAGTGCTCGATGTCTCCCGCCACCCGGTGTCGCTGGAAGCTCCGGTCGGGCAGGATGGCGACGCCTTCCTCGGCGATTTCATCGAGGACGACTCGATGCCGCAGCCACTGGAGTTGGCCTCGCAGGAGTTGCTCAAGACTCAGATCGGCGATGCGCTGGAGAAGCTGACCGAGCGCGAACGCAAGATCATCCTGCTGCGCTTCGGCCTGGAGGATGGTCGATTCCGCACGCTGGAAGAAGTTGGCCGGGAATTCGGCATCACCCGCGAGCGCATCCGCCAGATCGAGGCGAAAGCGCTACGCAAGCTGCGCCACCCCAGCTACAGCCGCAAATTGCGGGGCTACCTCGAATAGTCGCGTTCGCAAGTTTGGCCGGGAACAATGACGGGGCCGCCAATTGGCGGCCCCGTCGCGTTGGCGTCGCTATTCGGCGAACGCCGAGAAAATCAGCGAAACGTTGTGGCCGCCAAATCCCATCGAGTTGCTCATGGCGTGGCGGATCTCGATATCGCGCGCCATATTGGGCACATAGTCGAGATCGCAGTCGGGGTCGGCCGTCTCCTGGTTGATCGTCGGCGGAGCGATGCCCCGCTGGATGGCGAGCACCGAAATTGCGCCTTCGAGCGCTCCTGCCGCGCCCAGCAGGTGGCCGGTCATCGACTTGGTGCCGCTGACCGGCAACGTCGCAGCAGCTTCCCCGAACGCCGCCTTCAGCGCCTGCGTCTCGAATTTCTCGTTGAGTTGGGTCGAGGTGCCGTGCGCGTTCAGGTAGTCGATGTCGCCCGGGCGCAACCCCGCATCGACCAGCGCCAGCCGCATGGCCTTGGCCGCTCCGATGCCGCCCGGAGCCGGCTGCACGACGTGGTTGGCGTCGTCGGTCGTGCCATAGCCGGCGAGTTCGGCCAGAATCACGGCGCCTCGCGCCCGCGCATGCGCCAGCGACTCCAGCACGAGCGTAGCCGCGCCCTCCCCCAGCACGAATCCTTCGCGCTCGGCGTCGAACGGACGGCTGGCCTTCTCGGGTGCATCGTTGCGCGTAGAAAGAGCGCCCATAGCGTTGAAACCAGCGATGGAGAGCGGTGACACCGCCGCCTCGGCCCCGCTGGCAAGCATCGCATCAGCCCAGCCGCGACGAATCATCTCGGCCGCCTCGCCGAGCGCATGGGCTGAGCTGGCGCAGGCCGAGACCGGGGCGAAGTTGGGACCACGCGCACCGAAGGTCATGGCCACCACGCCGGAGGCCATGTTGGGCAAGAACATCGTCATGAAGAAGGGAGAGACGCGATGCGGTCCCTCATTCATCAGCGTTGCCGCGCCTTGCTCCAGTGTTGCTATGCCGCCCATGCCGCTGGCCACGATGGCGCCGACCCGGTCGGCGTTGCCCTCGTCGATCGTCAGACCGGAATGCTCCAGCGCCTCCCGCGTGGCCGCGACGGCGAACTGGGTGTAGCGGTCGGCGCGGCGGGCCTCCTTGCGACCCATCACCGCGGCCGGGTCGAACTCGCGAATCTGACCGGCGAATCGCGTCGTCAGCGCCGAGGCATCGAAGCGCTCGATGGCGGACACGCCAGAGCGCCCAGCCACTAACCCCGCCCAGGTCGCCTCCCGCCCGAGGCCAAGGGGGGAAACAATGCCGATTCCGGTGATGACGACCCGGGTCCTGCCTTCCGGCGCCATAGTCTTCTCCCGCGCCCGCATCAGGCGCCTGCTCGCGCTCGCGAATGCCGGAGCGTCGTCGTTATCGCTTGGCCGGCCCGCTGCCGATCCCGCGCCGCCGATCTGGTCCGGGCGCCGGGGCGATGGTACCCTTGGCGCACGGTCGATCCTGCGGTGTTCGTGATGTTTTACGATGTCTTGAGCCGATAGTGAAACGAGTCGGGAGCTCCCAGCCGAGCGGTGTGCCGCGCGGGGTCGGGGTTCCCACCTGCGAAAGCAGGTTCAAGGCTCCGTTGCACACGGCACAGGCGGGATCGACCGCTTCTTCGCTCGCACCGCCCCGCATCGCCATTCCGGAGCGCCAACCGTGATCGCTTTCGTCCACGGCCCAGATGCCGCCCTGGCTCGCGCCGCGGTCGCGCGCCTCGCCTCTGAGCACGACCCCGATGGATCCACGACATCGACGTTCGATGCGCGCGAGACACCATTGCCGCACCTCGTCGTCGCCGCCGGCAGCGCCGGGTTCTTCGGCGCCGGCCGAGTCGTCATTGTGCGCGATCTGATCGGTCGCTCTCGTAAAGCCGACGGAGTCGAACCGGTCGATGGGCGTGGCGGCGCGATTGATGTCGGGCCGCTGTTTGCGGTCGTGCCGCCGGAGAATCTGCTCATCCTGCACGAGCCAGCGCTCGCCTCCGTACCCGCCGCCGTTCGCAAGGCGGCCCCGCCCGATATGATCGCGATCGCTGGAGAGCCGCCGCGCGGCCGGGAACTGATCGCCTGGCTGCGAACAGCCGCGGCCGATGCGGGCGGCTCCATTGCGCCCGGCGCGGCGCAGTTGCTGGCCGCCAGTCTCTACCCCCAGACCTGGGCCAGCAAACCCAACAACCCGCGCTACGACCGGCCTCCAGATCTCGATCTGCTGCGCGGGCAAATCGAAACGCTCGCGCTCTACGCCCACCCCAATCCGGTCTCCGAAGCGCACGTGCGCGAACTGACGCCCGGCATGCCCGACGAGCGCATTTTCCGCTTCATGGAAGCCGCCGCAGCCGGTGATGTGGCTGCCGCAGCGACCGAACTGGAGCGATTATTGCTGGCCGGCGAGGAGCCCGCCAAGCTGGCGGCGCAGGTGTTTGGGCAAATCGAGCTAGGCGCGATCGCCGCCGCGGCCCGGGGGCAGGACCCGGCCAGGGTTGGCCGCGAGATCGGTCTCAGCAATCCGAACCAGATGGTCGCCATCGCCCGCACCCAACGCGGCGGGC
>JADLCW010000286.1 GCA_020847015.1 Thermomicrobiales bacterium
CGCCACCCCGTCGTCTTCGACGGGCGCAACCTGTATGACCCCCGGCGGCTGGCGCGGGCGGGGTTCGCCCACTACGGCATCGGCCGCGGCACGGAGCCGGTGTCGTGACGGTGGTCGTGACCGGAGCAGCCGGGTTCATCGGGTTCCATGTCGCGGCCCGGTTGCTCGCGCGGGGCGATCGGGTCGTCGGGTTCGACAACCGCTCCCCCTATTACGATGTGGCGCTGAAGGACGCCCGGTTGGATATTTTGCGCCGGGAGCCGGGGTTCACCTTTCGCGCGCTCGATCTCGCCGACCGCGCGGCGACGGCGAGCGCGTTCGCCGAGACCGCGCCGGACGCGGTCGTGCATCTGGCGGCGCAGGCTGGCGTGCGCTACTCGCTGGAGCACCCCGACGCCTATGTCGACGCCAATCTGGTCGGGTTCGTGAATGTGCTGGAGGCCTGCCGCCATGGAGCGGTGGGGCACTTGGTGTACGCCTCATCCAGTTCGGTCTACGGGGCCAACACGCGCGTGCCGTTTTCGACCCACGACAATGTCGATCACCCGGTCAGTCTCTACGCGGCGACCAAGAAGGCGAACGAACTGCTGGCGCATTCCTATAGCCATTTGTTCGGGTTGCCGACGACCGGGTTGCGCTTCTTCACCGTCTACGGACCGTGGGGTCGCCCGGACATGGCCTATTTCACCTTCACCCGGGCGATGCTGGCTGGGCAGCCGATCGACGTGTATGGCGAAGGGCGCATGCGGCGGGATTTCACCTACATCGACGATGTGGTCGATGCGGTCGTCCGCCTGCTCGATCGGCCGCCGACGGCGGACCCGACCTGGTCCGGCGCGGACGGCGATCCGGCGAGCAGCGCCGCGCCGTACCGCATCTACAACATCGGCGGCAACCGCCCGGTGGCGCTGGGTCGGTTCATCGAGGTGCTGGAGGAGTGTCTCGGCGTCCGCGCCGAGCGGCGGTTGCGGCCGATGCAACCGGGCGATGTGACGGCCACCTGGGCCGACGTTTCGGATCTGGAACACGCGATCGGGGTCGTGCCGGATACACCGCTGGAGGAGGGCTTGGCGCGTTTCGTCGCCTGGTACCGCGACTACTACGAGACCTGAGGCGCACTACCCGCGCCGGGAGATCGGACGATGGATCGTGCTGTTTCGATCTTGCAGCGTGTGTTCGCCCTCAACCGCGTCGCCTCCAGCCGGACCGAAGGATTGTTCCCGCGGACCGAACCCAACGCCTATGACCGCTTCGACACGATAGTGGCCGCGCACCTGAACGCGCGGCGGAATCTGGTCGTGGTCGATGTTGGGGCCGGGCGCGAATGTCACTTCGCGCCGTTGCTGGAGTCCGGGCGGGGGCACACCCTGATCGGGGTGGATGTCTCCGCTGACGAGCTTGCGTACAACGACGCGCTCGACGAGCGCATCGTGGCCGACGCCACCGCGCCGCTGCCGTTCGCCGATGCCTCCGTCGATCTGGTGGTTTCGAGTTCGACGCTCGAGCATCTGGCGCAGGTGCAACCGTTCTTGCAGGAGACGCACCGCATTCTCAAACCCGGAGGGGGCGCCATCCATGTGTTCCCGTCCAAGTTCGCGCCCTACTCCATCATCAATCAGGTGTTGCCGAGCCGCCTGTCGACGCGCATCGTCCACCTCTGCGTGCCCGACAGCGATGGCGTGCTCGGGTTTCCGGCGTTTTACGATCGGACCTATGCGCGGGGCATGGAGCGGCTGCTCGCGCAGTGCGGGTTCGTGGTCGATGCCTGCGAAGTGAGCTACGAGCAGGCGAGCTTCTACTTCGGGATGGTCTACCCCGCCTACCTCGCCGTGCGGCTCTACGAGCAGGCCGTCCGCGCCGTGGACGCGCGTAACCTGGCGGCGGCCGTGCTGCTGGCGGCGCACAAACCGTGAGCGGCGGTCCGGCGCGCTCAACGAGCCGACGCCGTTCCCGACCGGCGGGACCGGCGTCGGCGCCAGGTCGATGGCGGCGAGCGTCAGGCGTTCGTCTGCGCCTGGCGCAACTGCTCGACGACGTAGGTCATCTCGTCGTCGGTGATGCTGGCGAAGAACGGGATGGCGATCACCCGCGCCGCCAGATCGTCGGTGGTCGGCAGCGGCCGGGTGGCGAACCGCTCGAAGTAGCCTTGCCGATGCAGCGCGGGCGCGAAGTAGGTGCGCACATCGACGCCCTGACGCTTGAGAAAAGCGACGATGTCGTCGCGCCGATCGCGCTGGTGATCCGGCACGAGGATCGTGAAGTCCTTGAAGGTGTGGGCCGTGCCGGGGCGCGTCGGCGGCGGCAGGAAGTCCGTCTCCTGCACGATCCGGTCGGCGTAGGCGGCGGCCTTGGCGGCCCGCTGGGCCATCAGCTCGTCCAACCGGTTCAGGTTGTGCAACCCGATGACGGCGTGGAATTCGCTCATCTTGCCGTTGAGTCCGGGGGCGTGGGCGTCGTAGCTGCCGGCGAACCCGTAGTTGCGCTCGGCCCGCAACCGCGCGATCAGATCGCTGTGGCGGCTGGCGATGACGCCGCCCTCGCCGGCAACGAGGGTTTTGGTGGCGGAGAGGGAGAAGACTTCGATGTCGCCGAAGCTGCCCACCGCGCGATCGCCGACGGTGGAGCCGAGCGCATGCGCGGCGTCGTAGAGAATCGGGATCGGGTGACCGGCGCGCTCGGCCGCCTCGGCGGCGGCGGCGTCGATGGCGTCGACCTGCGCCGGCAGCCCGTAGGTGTGGACGCCCATCACCATGGCGATTTCTGGATCGGCGGCCAGCACCGCGCGCAGATCGTCCACCGAGATGGTGAAATCGGGGTCGATGTCGATGAACACGGGCACGCCGCCGGCGTAGAGCACCGCCTGCGCGGTGGCGACGAAGGTGAATGCCGGCAGGGCGACTTTCTGCCCCGGCTGCAAACCGAGCGCCTGCAGGGCGAACACCAACCCGACCGAGCACGACGACACCGCCAGCGCCTCGGCCCCCAAGCGTTCCGACAGCTCGTTTTCGAAGCGGGTGGCGTAGGGGCCGAAGTTGGAGAGCCGGCCGCTGCTCAGGATCTCGCCGAATTGCTCGGCGACCTCGTCGAGCGCCGGCAGATCGGGGCGAACCAGCGGCACTTTGGCCCCCGGCGCGGCCTGCGCGTGAACGGTTTCGTTGCCGACGGTGGAGACAGTGGCCATCTGCAAGCACCTCGATGGTTGTGGGACGGGGTCGGAGCCCGTGCGCCCCGATCGACTCGGTCCCGCTCCGGTGGTGGGACGACCGCCCGGGCGCGTTGCGCGCCACTGGCGGCGCCGTCGTCTGGTTCGGGCCGATCGCGACGCGCCCGACCCGCTGCCTATAGTATCGTGCGCATTCATGAGCCGCGCATAAGATTTTCATGAAAACACCTGGAGTTTTCGATGAGAACACGATAACGCCTCGGGGTCGCGGCGCGCCGACCACCGTTCTGTGGGCGGCGCGAAATCGGGTATGCTGGCGGGCCGCCCGCGTTCCGCGCGGCCATGCCGGAGTGAGGAACGAGGGGTCGTTCGCCGCATGCTAGGCACGATGAGCGGGACACTGCGCCGATTGTCGTCGCTGGGCAGCGCCGACAACCGCAAGATCTTCGCGGCGGCGCTCATCGTGGGCGCGCTGGCCATGGCGGGCAAGTTGGCCGGCATGTGGCGCGAATTGCTGGTGGCCGCGATGTTCGGCACCGGCGATCAGGTCGACGCCTATGTGCTGGCCTGGGAGGTGCCCGCCTACGCCATCAACGTGTTCGGCAGCGCGCTGACCGCGGCGCTGGTGCCCGGGTTCGTGGCGGTGCGGTCGGCCGACGGCCCGGTGGCTGCGCGCCAATTGCTGACCGGCGTGCTGGTGCTCAGTTTGGGCTTGCTGTCGGCGATGGCGCTGGCGCTGGCGCTGGCGGGACCGGCGCTGCTGGGGTTGATCGCCTCCGGGTTCGGTCCGGAGAAGCTGGCGCTGACCAGTCGGCTGCTCTACGTGCTGCTGCCCTGCGTCGTGCTCAGCGGGTTGGCGACGCTGCTGACGGGGGTGCTGACGGCGGACGAGCGCTTCGCGCTGGCCAGCGCCTCGGCGTTGGCGGTGTCGGCCGCCTCGGTCGCCTTCCTGATCGGGTTCGGGCAACGCTGGGGCATCTTCGCGCTGGCGTTCGGGTTGGTGGCCGGCTACGCGCTGCAGCTCGCCGTGTTGGCGCGCGGGGTGCGGCGGGCCGGGTTGGGGCCGCTGCCCGGTTGGCGCGAGCAATCGGAGGCGGTGCGCCAGGTGATCCGGCAATACGCGCCGATGGTCGCCGGTATGCTGCTCATCTCCAGCGGCGGGCTGATCGATCAGACGATGGCGGCGACCCTGGGAGGCGGCAATGTCGCAGTGTTCAGTTACAGCAGCCGCATCGTCGCCGTGGTGCTCAGCGTCGGCACCATGGCGCTGGGCACCGCCGTGCTGCCCTACTTCTCGCGCATGGTCGCCGAGCGCGACTGGGCCGCCATCCAGCACACCTTGCGCACCTACACCTGGCTGAGTCTGGGGGTGACGGTGCCCCTGACGATCGGTCTGGCCGCGTTCTCGCGTTCGATCGTCCGCCTCTTGTTCGAGCGCGGCGCGTTCACCGCCGAGGACACCGCGATCGTCGGGCAGGTGCAGGCCATGCTGGCGCTGCAAATTCCGTTCTATTCGCTTAGCATCCTCTACGTCCGATTGATCTCGTCGCTCAAGGCCAACCGCATTCTGATGTACGGCACGGCGATCTCCTTCGCGCTCAACATCTCGCTCAACTACGTGCTGATGGGGATCATCGGGGTGTCCGGCATCGCGCTGTCGACTTCGTTCGTCTATGTCGTCTCGCTGATCTATCTCTCGATCATGCTGAAGCGGTTGTTGCGGCGGGAGATGGCGGCATGCGCCTGACGCTGGTGATCCCCTGTCTGGAGGCCGGCGGCGCGGAGCGGGTGATGGCCACCTTGGCCAACGCCTGGGCGCGACGCGGTTGGGCGATCACCCTGCTGACGTTCGACGACGGGCGCGAACCGCCCTTCTACCCGCTCGATCCGCGCGTCGACCATCGCTCGCTGGGCATCGATGGCGCATCCGCTTCGCCGCGCGCGGCCATCGCCAACAATGCGCACCGCTTGCGGGTGCTGCATCGGGAGATCGCCGCCAGCCGCCCGCAGGTGGTGATCTCGTTCATGGATCAGACGAATGTGCTGGTGCTGCTGGCGGCGCGCGGGCTCGGCCTGCCGGTGGTGGTTTCCGAGCGCAACGACCCGTCCGCCCGCCGGATGTCCCGGGCCTGGAGTCTGCTGCGCCGCCGCCTCTATCCGACGGCGGCGCGGGTGGTGGTGCAGTCGGAGGCGGTGCGGAACTGGTTCCCCCCGGACATTCGGCGGCGCACCGTCGTCGTGCCGAACCCGGTGGCGGTGTGCCCTCCGGCCGCGCGCCCGCGGCGCGACGACCCCGACGGCCCGCGCACGTTGCTTGCCGCCGGTCGGCTCAGCTCCCAGAAGGGGTTCGACCTGCTGCTGCAGGCGTTCGCCATCGTCGCGCCGAGCCGCCCGCGGTGGCGACTGGAGATCTGGGGGGAAGGGCGCTTGCGCGGCGACCTGGAGACCCAGGCGTGCGCCCTCGGGCTGCACGACCGGGTGCGCTTGCCGGGGCTGACGACCCAGTTGCAGGAGCGGATGGCCGATGCCGATCTGTTCGTGCTCTCGTCGCGCTACGAAGGATTCCCGAACGTGTTGTGCGAGGCCATGGCCTGCGGTCTGCCGGCGGTCAGCTTCGACTGCCCGAGCGGTCCCGCCGACATCGTGCGCTCGGGCATCGACGGTCTGCTCGTTCCCCGGGAAGATGTGCCGGCGCTGGCGGCGGCGCTGGGGCGGCTGATGGACGACGATGACGAACGCCGCCGCATGGCCGCGGCGGCTCCCGCCGTGCGCGATCGCTTCGGACTGGACGCGATTCTGGCAATCTGGGACGACGTGCTGCAGGAGGCGCGAGCGTGAACGAGACGCCCACCTTTACGGTGTTCACCCCGACCTACAACCGCGCGCACGTGCTGCCGCGCGTCTACGACAGTCTGCGCGGACAAACCTTCCGCGACTTCGAGTGGCTGGTCGTCGATGACGGGTCGACCGACGGCACCGTGGAGATGGTGGAGGGCTGGATCGCCGCCGGCGAGCTGCCGCTGCGCTTCGTGCGGCAGGACCACGGCGGGTTTCCGGTCGCCTTCAACCGCGGCGTGCACGAGGCGCGGGGTCGCTTTTTTCTGGAGCTGGACTCGGATGACGCCTGCGTGCCGACCGCGCTGGAGCGGTTCCATCAGTTCTGGGAGAGCATCCCCGAGGATCGCCGCGACCGCTTCTGCGGGGTCACCGTGCTGTGCATGGATGACGACGGCGCGATCATCGGCAACCGGTTTCCGGCGGCCGTCATCGATTCGGACTATCTGGAAATGCGCTTCCGCTACAAGATCACGGGCGAGAAGTGGGGGTTTCAGCGCCACGACGTGTTGCGCCGCCACCCCTTCCCGCAGGAGGATCTGAACTGGGGGCTGCTGGGGACGATCTGGAGCGCCATCTCCCGCGAGGGGTACTTGACGCGCTATGTCGATGAGCCGATGCGCTACTACGAGGTCGCCAGCCCCGACTCGATGTCCATCGACCGGGCCGAGATCGTCGCCCCCAGTCGCCAGCGCTATCACCGCGCGGTGCTCAACAACGATCTGCACTGGTTCCGCCAGGCTCCACTGCAGATGCTGAAATCCGGGGTGCTCTACACCCGCTATTCGTTCCATCGTCACATCGGGGTCGTCGGTCAGGCGCGGCGGCTCGATTCGGCGGCGGCGCGCATCCTGTGGGCGGTGAGTCTGCCGGCGGGCTACGCGATGTTCCGTCGCGACCGCCGCTAGGGCGCGGAGAGGAGCGCGCATGCGTCTCGTGATCTTGGCCCGCTCGCTGGAATTCGGCGGAGCCGAGCGACAACTGGTGGCCCTGGCGCGCGGGCTGCACGACCGTGGGCACCGGGTTTCGGTGGTGCTGTTCTACGGCGGCGGTCCGCTGGAGCGCGATCTGCACGAGGCGGGGGTTCCGGTCGTCGCACTGGGCAAGCGCGGTCGCTGGGATATCGGCGGGTTCGCGTGGCGTCTCGCGCGCGCGCTGCGCCGGGAGCGCCCCGATATCGTCCACGGATACCTGGCGATGCCGAATCTGCTGGCGTTGGCGCTGCGCCCCATTCATGGCGGCAAGGTGGTCTGGGGGGTGCGCGGGTCCGCCGTGGAGCGGAGCGATCAGGATTGGCTGGAGCGCGCCATCGACCGCGGCGAGGCGCGGTTGGCTCGTCGGGCCGATCTGGTCATCGCCAACTCCCATGCCGGCAAAGCGGCGGTGGTGGCGCAGGGGTTTCCGGCCGGGCGGGTGCGGGTCGTGCCGAACGGCATCGACACGGCGCGCTTTCACCCCGATCCGGCGGCCGGCCAGCGCTTCCGCGCCGAGCTGGGCGTGCCGGCGGAGGTTCCCCTGGTCGGCGCGATCGGTCGCCTCGACCCCCAGAAGGATCACCCGACATTTCTGCGCGCGGCGGCGCAGATCGCCGCCGAACGCGGCGATGTCCGCTTCGTCTGCGTCGGTTCCGGGCCGCCGGCGGAGGCAGCCCGGCTGCGGCAACTCGGCGACGAACTGGGACTGGGGGATCGCCTGCGCTGGGTTCCGGCTCGCGCCGAGGTGACGGCGGTCTACAACGGCCTCGATGTGCTGGCGCTCTCCTCCGCCTATGGCGAGGGGTTTCCCAACGTGGTGGGGGAGGCGATGGCCTGCGGCGTGCCCTGCGCCGTCACCGATGTCGGCGACGCCGCCTTCGTCGTCGGCGAACTCGGTCTGGTGGCTCCCCCGCGCGATCCGGTTCGTCTCGCCGCGGCCATCGGTCGCCTGCTCGACGAACGGGACAGCGGAGCGGAGCGCGGGGCGGCGTGCCGCGCCCGGATTGTCGAACAGTTCTCGCTGGCGGCGCTCGTGGACGGCACGGAGGACGCCCTGCGGCAGGTGTTGCCGCGAAGGGCGCGGTCATGACCGGCGGTCCGTACCGCTCCCTGCTCGCGATCGGGATGGTGCTGGTGTTTTTCACCAACATCGCCAATTACGGGCTGCGTTGGGAGGTGCGACCGCAGTTCTGGATCGTCGGATTCGCCGCCGCCGCCGCGCCGCTGGCGCTGAGCGATCTGCTGCGGCGGGGGTTGCGGATCGCGCCGATCGGCATTTGGTGCTTCGCCTACCTGCTGATCTCGTTCGTCTGGTTCGTCCCGTCGTCGCAGTCGCCGGCCGCATGGCAGCAGATCCAGACGCGACTGCTCTCAGTCATCTTTCTGGTGCTGGCGACGTACATATTCTCGGAGGCGCAGGCATGGCGGGCGGCGCAGCGGGCGATCGTGGCCGCGGCGCTGCTAACGGCGGCGATCAATCTCTACGAGGTGGTGTTTCCGATGACCTTCAGCGAGATCCCCGGGCGCGCCTCGGGGCTCTTCGCCAATGTCAACCAGAGCGGCTCGGCGCTGGTGCTGGGGTTGATTCTGGGCGCCGGGGCGCTGCGGCCGGGTTGGCGGGTTCCGTACGCCCTGGCGGTCGGGTTGGGCATTCTGGCGACCGTCTCTCGCGGGGCGCTGCTCGGCTGGGCGCTGGTGCTGGCGCTCTGGGCGGCGCGGCGCGGCAACCGCAAACCGGCCATCGCCGTCGTCGCCGTTGCCGGACTCGCCGTCGCGCTGCTGCTGCTGACTCCGGCCTGGGGCGGCGTTCAGCAGACGCTCGTGGAGCGCGGGGTGCTGACCGAGAACGTCCGGCAGCGGCTGGATGTCTTCGGCGGTGCGGAGTTGGCGGACGCCTCGGCGCTGGAGCGCCAGCACGTGGCGAAATTGGCCTGGTCGGTGTTTGCCGAGCACCCGCTGGCGGGGACGGGCACCGGAGCCGCGACCGAAGGTATTTTTGAATTAGGCCCGCATAACATGTATCTTGCGAACATGGTGGACCATGGCGCCATTGGCATATTCATATTGCCGACCCTGCTGCTGGCCGTGGTCTGGGGAGCCGATCCGCGCCGATTGCCCTTCGTCGTGCCGTTCGTCGTCTTTCTCGCTTTTTGGGGGTTCTTCAGCCACAACGTGCTAGAGGAGCGCGACATCCTGCTCGCCGTCGCCTTCGTGGCCGCCGCCGTCGGTCTGCAGCGGAGCGCGCCCCTACTGGCGGCGGGGGCGTCATGAACGTCGTGCATGTCATCACCGGATTGCAAACCGGCGGCGCGGAGGTGATGTTGGCGCGGCTGCTGGGAGCCACCGACCGCGACCGGTTCCGCTCCCGGGTGATCGCGCTGGGTGGTTGGGGACCGATCGGGGACGATATCGCGGCGCTGGGGACGCCGGTCGAGGCGCTGGGCCTGGCTGCCGATGCAACGCTGCCGCTGCGGCTGGGGCGACTCGCCCG
>JADLCW010000287.1 GCA_020847015.1 Thermomicrobiales bacterium
CTGTACCCCATCCCCGTATGCGACAGTTCAATGTAGACGCACTACTCAGGGCGACACACTCCCGCGCCGTCGATGGGAAGCGGCAACGTCAGGTGGACGACCTCTCCGTGTCCCGCGCTGGACGCGCAAGAATCTTCCGAAAACGTTGCGAAGCCGGCGGCTCGCCATGATGCGACGCCGCCCGATTCCGGACATGCTCCTGACAGCCGGCGGGTTGGGCAAGATCGCGGCGCGCACGCGGCGCGGCACGCAGGTTGCATTGCCGAAGGCGAACACTTGATCGCTTTTCACGTATCGAACCCAGAAAGGAACGGCGCCCATGGCTCTCGATGATTTACGCAACAGTCCGATGATGACCTATCTGATGAACGCGCTCGATCGCGGCGAGGATATCGGCCACTATGGCCGCCTGACCTTCGCCACGATCGCCAGCCACTTCCTGACTCGCGACGCGTTGGTCGCCTGGCTGGCCAAGAGCGGCGGGTTCGACGAAGGCAAGGCCAAGGCGCTGGTGCAGGAAGTGGAAGCGCGCGACTACAACCCGCCCTCCCGCCGCCGCATTCTGGAATGGCAAGCAAAACAGGCGTTCCCGATCTGCCCGACCCCGGACGACCCCGACGCGTGCAACCCCTACCGGGAACTGCCCATGCCCGAGGATGTGCTGGAGCACATCGCGGAGTATCGCGAGCAGCAGTTCGACGCCGAGGAAGCGGCAACGAAGTAGCGCGCCCAATAACGAGAGTCCGGGCGGGGCGGGTTGGACTTGCCGGCCCGGCCTCCGCCGCAGCGAATCGGACTCCCGCTTCCCAAGCCGACCCGCTTCCCGGTACCATGCCGCCCAGTCCAGCGTCTGGAAGGGGGGCTTGTGGAAACGTCGCGCATCGCCGTGCTCGGGGCCGGCAACACCGGTTTCGCCATCGCGGCCAATCTGGCGCTTGCCGGCCACGATGTGCTGCTGTGGGAGCATCCCGATTTCGCCAGCGCCCTCGACCCCATCCGCGATACGCTGACGATCCATCTGGACGGCGCGGCTCGCATCGGGGCCGCCAAGCTGGCCGCCGTCACCACGGACCCCGCCGTGGCGCTCGATTTCGCCGATGTGCTGCTCGGTTCCGTGCCCTCCTACGCTCAGGCCGCCTTCGCGGCGCTGCTGACGCCCTACCTGCGCGCCGGTCATCTGCTGGCGCTGCTGCCGGGCAATCTCGGCACGTTCGTGTTCCGAAAGGCGCTGCGGGCGGCCGGAACCGAGGCCGTCATGGTGGCCGAATCGGACACCGCGCCCTATGTCTGCCGGAAAACCGGACCGGATCGCGCGACCATCTTCGGGGTCGTCAGCGGGTTGGGCGTGGGCGTCTGGCCATCCGGTCAGACCAATACGGCGATGACCGCGCTGGAAACCCTCTTCCCCGGCGCGCGCGCCTACCGCAACGCCTTGCAGGCGGGGCTTTCGGCACTGAATCCGGTGGTCCACCCGCCGGGAGTGCTGATGAACGCCGGGCGCATCGAGCGCAGCCGAGGCGAGTTCTGGTTTTACGAAGAGGGCGTCACCGATTCCGTGGTGCGGGCCATCGCGGCGCTGGACGGCGAACGGCGCGCCATCGGAGCGGCATTGGGAATGACCTTGTCTCCGGTCGCGGCGGCGTTCGCCGATGCCGGGTTCGGTCCGATGTCCTCGGATCTGTGGGCTGTCATCAATGGGTCGCGGATGCTCACCGCGCTGCGCGCTCCCGGTTCCGTGAACACCCGCTGGTTGACCGAAGACATCCCCTATGGGCTGGCGACCTGGGCGGCGCTGGGTGATGCGCTCGGCGTGCCCACTCCGTTGATGGATGGGCTGATCGCGCTCGCTTCGGCGGCGCTCGGGATCGATTTCGCTGCGGAGGCGCGCGGTCTGGATGCGCTCGGGCTGGCCGGGCTGGACGCCGGCGGCATGCTGGATGTGGCGATGGGCGACGACGCGGAAGCAGTCGGAGACATGACGCCCGGCACGTAAGCGACGGCCGGCCCGTTCGCTGGCTTTCCGGGCGCTGGCCGAGCACCGATCGGACCGATCCGCCGCGCCACTGCCCGCCCCGAGTATGATCCGCGGCTCCGATAGACGACCGGGCGGACGACCTGCGCCTACCGCGGCGCCGATCTGGTCGGTGGCGGCTGCTATCGGGCGACCACGTCGTGCCAGCGGCCGAGGCGCGCCGGCTCGGCATTCCGCGCGAGCTGTACGAGGACTACGCGAACCTCGTGCTGGTCTGCTCGGGCTGCAATGGGTTCGACAACCGCCACTGGACCGACCTCGAACCGCGAACGGGCTGGACGCAGGAGGAGTTCTTCGCGCTGCGCGACGAACTCTTCGCGCAGCGGTTCGCCCGAATCGCGGCTCGCCAGGAATGGGAGATGGCGTTCTTCGAGGGCCGCCCGTGGGAAACGGGGCAGGGCGAGGCATAGCCCCTGCCCCGCGCCGCTACTCGCCCAGGACCTGCACCGTGTACTCCCGGAAGAGCGGCCCATCCAACTCCACGAAGTAGATCGTCTGGCGCGACCCGGCGACGATCGCGCCGTCCGCCACCGGGAAGGAGACATGCATTCCCAGCAGCGCGCCTCTCAGGTGCGACGGCGCGTTCACCGCCATCTGCCCGTCGGAGTGGAGAAAGCGGGCGTGCCGGTAGGGGCGCTCGGCCGGAACCAGATCCCGCAGGAACTCCAGCAGATCGTCCTCCAGATCCTCCAGCCCCTCGTTGACCGTAATCGCTGTGGTCGTATGCAGCGTGTTGACGAACACTCGCCCATTCTGCACGCCGCTGGCGGTCACGATCTCGCGCACCCGCCCGGTGACGTCGATCGCCTGCGTATCGGCCGTGGTTTGCACCCCGACCCGCTCCAGCACGCTCCTCATGCCTCGCCCCCGCCCAATCCCAGCAGCGCCGCCGCGTTGTCGTGAAAAATGCGCTGTTGCAGCTTCGGTCGCAGCCCCAGCGCCTCCACCGCCCACGCCGCCCGCTTGGGATCCACGCGCGGGTAGTTGGAGCCAAACACGATTTGTCGGCTCAGACTGCGATCCAGCGCGTCGATGCCGATGCTCGTCTGCAGCGCCTGTCGCAGCGATTCGGTCGGCGTGCCGCTGAACAGCACCGAGGTGTCCAGATAGACGGTCGGGTAGCGGAAGGCCAGCATCGCCGCTTCGTTCACCCACGGCCAGCCGAGATGCGCGATGATGATCCGCAGCCGGGGGAACGCCTGCACGACCGCTTCCAGCGCCAGCGGGTTGGCCAGCGCGGAGCGACCCTTCGGCGCCCAACTCATGCCGCAGTGGATCAGCAGCGGAAGGCCGAGTTCTTCCGCTCGGGCGTACACCGGAAAGGCGCGCTGCGGATCGTCGATGGCGAACTGCTGCAGCGCCGGGTCCAGCTTCACCCCGCGCAACCCATACTCCTGCGCCGCATGCTCCAGCGTCGCCGGAGCATCGGGCAGATTCGGATCCACCGAGGCGAAACCGATGAAGCGCGGGCAGCGCTCGACCAGCGCCGCCACCTGCTCGTTGGAGACGATGGTGACGCCGTGGGCGGTGGTGCAGTCGATCGGCAGCAGCACCGCCCGGTCGATGCCGGCTTCGTCCAGATGCAGCAGGAAGGTCTCCAGCGGCTGCGGCGGCATGAACAAGCCGAACACCTCGCGCACCGCCCGGACCAGAGCCGGATCGTCGCGCAGCAGTTCGGCCACCTGCACCGGATGGGTATGAACGTCGATCACGAAATCGATCCCTTCTCCCTGGTCGAGACGCTGGCCGCCTGTGACCGATAACGATCCGCCGCCGCCGCCGTCTCCGTCGCAGACGGGAAGCGGTCGGTCAGACGAGACACGTAGATCGCCGCCGCCGCGTTGCCGAACGCCAGGCACGCCGCCAGCGGCCAGCCTTGCAGCAGTCCGTACACGAATCCGGCGTCGAAGGTGTCGCCGGCGCCGACCGCGTCGCGCACCTCGGTCGGCAGCGCCGGCAAGGCATGGGTCGCGCCGTCGACGCGCACGAAACTTCCGGCGGCGCCCGATTTGACGACGACGATCTCCGGTCCGTCGGCCGCCAGCACCTCCGCCGCCGCGTCGGGTGTTTCGCGGCCGGTCAGCGCGCGCGCTTCGTCCAGGTTGGGCAGGAACAGGTCGACCTCGCCCAGCAGGCGGCGCACCCCGCGGATGGTGTCCGGCGGCCACCCGGCGGGGTCCCAGCCGGTGTCCAGCACCGTCAGCTTCCCCTCCGCGCGAGCGCGCGCCAGCAGCCGCGTCGCCACCTCCGGAGTGATGGCCGACAGGCAGAACTGACCCACCAGGCACACGACATCAGCCGCCGCGATGCGATCCCAGTGCCGCAGCACGAGCGCCTCGTCGAAGGCGTGCAGACACGCAAAATCCGACACGAAGGCGCGCTCGCCATCCGGCCGCACGATGCCGACCGTGATGCCAGTGGCCCCGGGATCGGTTTCGACCGCGCCGATATCGACCTCGTGGCGTTCCAGATCGCCCAGAATCTGGCGACCGAAGGCATCGTCGCCGACATTGGCGACCACGCTGACCGGCACGCCGAAGCGACCGAGCGCCATCGCCAGGTAGCCGGCCTGCCCCGAGGAGGCCGCCACATGGCTCGTGCCGGCAACCTCCTGTCCCCACGCCGGCAGCTCCGGCACGCCGCGCACGATCAAATCGATATTCAGGTTGCCCACCACGCACACGCGGCGCGCCGCCGCGAATTTCTCCTGCCCAGTCACGTTGCTGCATCGCTCCTTGCGGTCGGCGCGGCCGAACTCACTTCACGGCGCCCATCGTCAACCCGCGCGCCAGACCACGCCGCACGAACAATGTGGCGATGACCATCGGCAGCATCATCAAACTGGCGGCGGCGGTCATGTAGCCCCAATCGATGCCCGTTTCGCGCACGAACAGGGTGACGGCCACCGGCAACGTCTGCGCGTTGCGCCCGGTCAGGATCAGCGCGAACAAGAATTCGTTCCAGGTGAAGATGAAGGTCAGAATCGCCGTCGCCGACAATCCGGGGGCCGCCAGCGGCAGCGCGATATCCAGGAACGCGCCAAAGCGCGAGTTGCCGTCGATCAGCGCGCTCTCTTCCATGTCGATCGGCAGATCCTCGAAGAAGCCCTTCATCATCCAGACGACCAGCGGCAGATTGGCCACCGTGTAGACGATCACCAGTCCCGGCAGCGAGTCGATCAGGCGTGCCGCCCGCAGCATGACGAACAACGGGATGATGGTGGCGATGGCCGGCGTCATCCGCAGCGAGAGCACCCAGAAAGCCAGCGCCCCGCTGCCGCGAAACCGGAAGCGCGCCAAACCGTAGGCCGCCAGCGCGCCGAGCGCGAGCGCGATCGCGGTGGACGCCACGCTGGCGATGAAGCTGTTGCGCGCGAAGTGGCCGAAGTCGTACTCGCCGAACAGATGCCCGTAGTTTTCCAGCGTGGGGCGAGCGAGCGCGAACGGCGACCCCTCCAGCGCGTCGACGCGTGTTTTGAACGCGGTGACCACGATAAGCGCGATCGGCAGCACGAACCCCGCCAACATCAGCACGATGATCGCTCGCCGCACGACTCGCTCGATCGGGCCGCCCCGGGCCAGCACATCCATGATTCGCCGTCCTTACCGCACGCCTCGACCGCGGCGCCCGCTCACGTTCGCCGCTCCAGCGCACGCAAGCCGAAGGTCGCCGCCAGATCGACCGCCAGCACCATCAGATAGGCGAGCGCCGCCGCATAGCCCAGCTCGAAGAATTTGAAGCCCCATTTGTAGGTGTAGAGACTGAGCACCTGGGTGCTGGTGCCGGGACCGCCCTGGGTGAGCACGTAGATCAAATCGAAGGTTTTGAAGGCGTCGATGCCGCGCAGCAGCAACGCGACGCCGATGGCGGGGCGCAGCAGCGGCAGCACGATCGAGCGGTACGCCTGCCAGCGGGACGCTCCGTCCACCACCGCCGCTTCCAGCGGCTCGCGCGGCAGCGACTGCATGGCGGCCAGCAGGATGAGCGCCATGAAGGGTGTCCACTCCCACACGTCGGCGACGACCACCGCCCAGAACCCGGTCCGCGCATCGCCCAGCCAGGCCGGTCCGGCGATGCCGACCTTGCCTAGCACGTAATTGATGATCCCGTGGTCGGGGTTGTACATGAACCGCCAGATGAGTCCGACCACCACCGGGGTGATCATCATCGGCAGCACCACGATCGTCTGGATTGCCCCCAGCGCTCGCGATTCCTGACTCACCACCGTGGCGATGCCCAACCCGAGCAGGAACTCCAGGGTGATGGTCACCAGCAGGAACGCCAGCGTCACCCGCGCCGCGCTCCAGAAATAGGGATCGCCGGTGAGAATGCGCACGTAGTTGCCGAACCCGACGAAGGTCCAGCCGGCCGTGCGATCGGAGAGATTCCACTGGTGAAAGCTGAGCCAGAACGAGTAGATGAAGGGAAAGATCGACAGCAGCAGCAGCACCACGATCGCAGGCGAGAGAAAAAACCAGGCCGGGCGCGTGTCGATCTGCCGGCGCAACCAGCGCGTGCCCGGCAGGCCGGAGACAACGCGGTCCCGCCGCCCGATGTCGCTGGCGTCGCCAGCATCCGTCATGGGGTGGCTCATCGATTCAGATCCTCGGCGCCCACCCGGCGGCGGGCGCCCGTTTACCCGGCGTGATGCGCGAAGCGCGGCGGGAGCGGCGCTGCCGTTCCCGCCGCGCGGCGCCTAGTTCTGGAACCCGCCCTCGAACAAGATCGCGTCGACCGACTCGTTGGCCGCCGCGAGCGCGTCCTGCGGGGTTTGCTGACCGGTCACCGCTTC
>JADLCW010000288.1 GCA_020847015.1 Thermomicrobiales bacterium
CAGCGGCAGGGCATCCTCGCCGGGGTGGTCAGTCGCGCCGACGTGTTGGAGTATGTCGCCGCGCATCGCGACGGCGGTCCGGCCTGAGCCAATCCGGGGGATCGCGATGCGTGTCGCAGCGCAACTCAATGCACACCGCCCGGCCCGGGGCGGTCTCGAACGACTGCGCGCTGCGGACGACTCGAATCGATCGATGAAGCGGCGATCGTGTCCCTCTCGCCGGCGACGGTGCGCCAGCGGGTTTTCCGGCGCTCGTTCCTGGCGCTCTGCGCTTCGTAGGCCGCAAGAAGCGCAGAAGGGTTGTTTTCGTCGCCAAACGATGTCGTGCCCCCGGACGAAAACATCGTGCAACCGGGCATCCCGACCGTGTCGCCGGAACGAGAGGCGCTCGTCAGCATGGACGCCATCTATGGGGCGCCGGGGGTGGCCGTCGAGATCCTCTCGGCCGAGTCGTGGCGCACCGGCGCCGTCCGCAAGCGGGCGCTCTACGCGCGCTTGGCGTACCGAGGTATTGGCTGGTCGATCCCGAGGCCTGCATCATCGCCATCCATCAGCAGCCGAAGGGAGACGATGACCGGGTCGTTTCGCTGCTGACCGGCGCCGATGTGGCGACATCGGCGACCATACCCGAAGTCGAGACGCCGCTCGAGGCTGTGTTCGCCGGCATCGCGGCGTCGTGAGCGCACTCGCGAGGGGCGCGCAGGAGGATGAGAGATGACGGAGTCAGGTTCGTGGCGGGATGCCGCTTTCGATACGCGCGCGATTCATGCCGGGCAGGAAGCGGACCCGACAACCGGCGCGGTGATCACCCCGATCTATCAGACCAGCACCTTCGTGCAGGAGGCCGTCGGGGTTCACAAGGGGTATGAGTACGGGCGCACCGACAACCCCACACGCTCCGCCTTGCAGGGGTTGGTGGCCTCGCTGGAGGAGGGACAGTGGGCGCTGGCCTACGCCAGCGGGCTGGCCGCGAGCCAAAACCTGTCCTACTTGTTGGCCCCGGGCGATCACGTCATGCTCTCCGACGACGCCTATGGTGGAACCTATCGCCTGTTCGCGAAGATCGTCGGGCGGTACGGCATCGAAATCGAACAAGTGGATCTGACCGATCTCGACGCCATTCGCGCCGCCCTGCGGCCGTCGACGAAATTCGTCTGGGTCGAGACGCCGACCAACCCGTATCTGAAAATCGTCGACATCGCCGGCGTTGCCGGGGTCGTCGCCGACCACCCGGCGCTGCTGGTGGTGGACAACACCTTCGCCTCGCCCTATCTGCAGCGTCCGTTGACGCTGGGAGCGGATCTCGTGATCCACTCCACGACAAAGTATCTCGGGGGTCACAGCGACGTCGTTGGCGGTATGGTGATCGGCAACGATGCGGCGATCCACGACGATCTGAAATTCCACCAGAACGCCGCCGGCGCCGTCCCCGGTCCCTTCGATTGCTGGTTGACCATGCGCGGCATCAAGACCCTTGGGGTGCGCATGGACCGCCATGGCTCCAACGCGATGGCCGTCGCTCGTTTCCTGCAGGAGCAGGAGGCGGTTGAGCGGGTCTACTACCCCGGCTTGCCCGATCATCCCGGGCACGAGATCGCGGCGCGGCAGATGTCCGGATTTTCGGGAATGGTTTCCTTCACGTTGCGCGGCGGCTACGAAGCGGCGGCGGCGGTGGCGGCGTCCACCCGCGTGTTCGCCTTGGCCGAGAGCTTGGGCGGCGTCGAATCGCTGATCGAACACCCTGGCGTGATGACCCATGCCAGTGTGGCCGGCACCAAAGGCGAGGTGGAGCCGAATCTGCTGCGGTTGTCGGTCGGCATCGAAGGTGAGCGCGATCTGGTGGACGATCTCCGGCAGGCGCTGCGCGCGGCGGTTCCGGCGGCGGTCGCGCGCTAACCGGATCCGGAGAGCGGACTGGCGGAGAGTCGGCCGCGGCAGCGAGACCGGCTCTCCACGACGTCTGCTTCGTCAGCTGCCGGAAGATCGCGACGGCATTTTGGCCGCCGAAACCGAACCCGTTGGCCAATGCGGCGCGGACGGTCATGCGGCGGGCGACGTTGGGCACGTAGTCGAGATCGCACTCCGGGTCGGGGTTGTCGAGATTGATCGTAGGCGGCACGATCTGGTCGCGCAGCGCCATCACGCAGGCGAGCGCGGAGATGGCCCCGGCTCCGCCCAGCAGGTGCCCCACCATCGACTTGTTGGCGGAAAGCGCCACCGAATGGGCGCGCTTGCCGAACGCCTTTTTGATGGCCTTGGTTTCGGCGATGTCGCCGATCGGGGTCGAGGTGGCGTGGGCGGCGATGTAGTCGACGTCTTCCGGGGTGATGCCAGCCCGAGCCATGGCGCGCGTCATCGCCAGCGCGGCTCCGGCGCCCTCCGGGTCAGGCGCGGTGATGTGGAATGCATCGGAGGTATAGGCGCCGCCGCTGGCCTGACAGATCGCGATGGCGCCGCGCCGCACCGCATGCGACTCCGTTTCCAGCACCATCACCGCGCCGCCCTCGCCAAAGACGAAACCATCGCGACCCTGATCGAAGGGGCGGCTGGCGCGGGTCGGGTCGTCGTTGCGGCGTGAAAGCGCGCCCATGTTCGACAGCCCGGCGATGGAGGCGGGGGTGATCGCCGCCTCGACGCCGCCGGCAATCACCACGTCCGCTTCACCGCGTTCCAACAGGTGGACGGCATCGACGAAGGCTTGCACGCCGGAGGCGCAGGCGGCGACCGAGGTCAATGCCGGCCCGCGGATGCCAAAAGTGATGGAAACCTGCGAACTCGCCATGTTCGGGGCGAACATCGGAATCAGAAATGGGCTGACCCGACCCGGGCCATGGAAGTCGAGCGCTCCGACGTTGCTCTCGATGGTGGGCACGCCGCCGCCGCCGGTGTTCATCACTACGGCGATGCGCTCGCGGTTCTCCGGCGTCACCACCAGCCCCGCCATCTCCAGCGCCTGTCGCGTGCTGGCCACGGCGAACTGGGCGAAGCGGTCCATGCGGCGAGCGGCTTTGAAATCCATGAAGTCGCCCGGGACGAAGTCCGTCACCTCGCCGGCGATCTTGACCGTGTGGTTGGAGGCGTCGAAGTGGGTGATGCAGCCGATGCCGGAGCGCCCGGCGACCAGCCCCTCCCATGATGCATCGAGCCCGATCCCGAGCGGGGTGATGGCGCCAACCCCGGTTACGACCACCCGTTCCACGTGTTCATCCCTCGCGCTTCGCATGGGCGCCCCGGCGGAAGCCCGCCAGGGCGTTCGTGTGCCGATCGTTGTCCGCCCGGACGACCTCGCGGGCGTGGCCGTCAACTGGCGGGCTTGTCACCGGCGGACAGTCCGAAATCGACGAGACCCAATGTCGTCGCCTCTCGCTCGATTCGCCGGATGAGACCGGAGAGCACCTGCCCCGGTCCAACCTCGATGAAGGTCGTGACTCCCGCCTCGACCATCTCCCGCACCGAACGCGTCCAGTTGACGGGGCGCTCGACGTGGTGGGCCAATTCCTGCCGGATCTCCTCCACTGTGTGCATGGCCTGCCCGGTGCCGTTGGCGATGACGGGGGCGTGCGGCGCTCGCAGCGGCGTCCGGTTGAGCGCCTCGCCCAACTGTTGCGATGCGCGCTCCATCAGCGGCGAATGCGAGGCGATGGAGATGCCGAGTCGCGCCACCCGCCGGGCGCCCGCCGCTTTCGCGAGATCCATTGCGCGCTGCAGCGCGCCGAGCTCGCCGGAGATCACGGTTTGACCGGGGCAGTTGTCGTTGGCGACGGTAATTACGCCGTCTGCTTCGGCTTCCGCGCATAGGTCGGTCAGCGTCTCGCGATCCAGCCCAATGACGGCGGCCATGCCGCCAGGACGCTCATCGCCGGCTTCCTTCATCAGTCGGCCGCGCTCGCGTACGACTTCGAGCGCCGCCGGAAAGTCCATCACCCCGACGGCCACCAGCGCGGTAAACTCGCCGAGCGAGTGGCCCGCGACGACCGACGGCTGAAGCGTCATCCCGGCCGCCGCCGCGCGCTCGCGAATGGCTTCCAGCGCCGCCACGCTCACCGTGAGAATGGCGGGCTGGGCGTTCATGGTGTCTTCCAGTTCCGCTCCCGGACCGTCGAAACAGAGCCGCGAAAGCGGGAAGCCGAGGATCTCGTCGGCGCGATCGAATACCTGCCGCGCCGCCGCCGACTGCTCGTACAGCACGCTGCCCATCCCGACGAACTGGCTGCCCTGGCCGGGAAAGACCAGCGCGACCTTGCCGCGCAGGGCTTCCATGCTCGCGTTCATCGCCGCAATCGTCCTCCAGGGCACGGTCAACATCGCCCGATAGCATGCTCGCGCCTCGATAACTAAAGGACTATACCATGCAGCGATGCGCTGCCCGGTTGCCGAGGGTGAGACGAGGCCGCCGAGCCGCGTGGTAGGGAGGTTGGATTGGATGCGCCACGTGTGAACCTGTGGGGTCGGCGGGTCGCGCTGGGACCGCTCCACCTCGGATTGCTGCCAGTATTGACGCGCTGGGAAAACGACCCGCGCACGATCGAGCTGGGGGGCGATGAGTTTCAACCGGTCACCGAGGAGGTCGTGCGTGCTCGGCTGGAGCCGCTGTTGCGTGGCGAGCGAGCCGGTTGGCACGGCTTCGCCATCTACGCCCTGCCGGATCTGCGGCCCATTGGGGTCGCCAACGTGCGCGATGTCGGCACACCTCATCGCACGGCGGAGTTCGGCATCACCATCGGCGATCCCGCCGACCGCGGGCGCGGATACGGCGCCGAGGCGACACGCGTGTTGCTGCGTTATGCCTTCGACGAACTGGGCGTCCACACCATGTTGCTCGATACGGTGAGTGTCAACCCGGCGGCGATCGGCGCCTACCAACGGGCTGGGTTTCGTGAGATTGGGCGCATCCGACAAGCGCGGCGCATCGGCGGCATCGTCGCGGATGTGGTTCTGATGGAATGTCTCGCGCGCGAGTTTCCGGCCGAGGCCGCGACCGCTGGCAAACCTCGTCAAATCGCGACAAATTCGGCACACTAGAGGGGAACATGACGCGGCCGCGTTCCGCCGCGTCCGGAGTCGTCGTCACCGTGGTGCACCCCGCTTTTGCCGCTGACATGTCCAAACCTGCCGACGCGAGATCGCCGGAGATGCCGTTGCCGGCGATTCCGCCCGCGCCGCGGCCGCGCTTGCCCCTTGTCTACAAGGTGCTCGCCGTCAACAGCTCGATCGTCGTCGTCGGGGCCGTGCTCGGCACGTGGGTGACGATGACAGTGACCCAAACGGCTGGGGAGGGGCGCGGTCCGACGTTGGTGCTGATGTTCGCCCTGATCGGGGTGGTGCTCAGTGTGGCAATGAATTTCGTCGTGCTGCGCGCGGCATTTCGACCGCTCAGCACGCTGGAATTGGTGGCCGAAGCGGTGCGCGAGGGCAATCTCGCGGCGCGAGCCGAGCCGCTGCCCACTGGCGATCCCCAGATGACGCGCCTCGCGTTTACATTCAATCGCACCCTCGATCAACTGGAGCGAGATCGCGCCGCGTTGCGCTCGGTCGCCTCTCAGGTCATCACCGCGCAGGAGGAGGAGCGCAAGCGGATCGCCCGCGAACTGCACGACGACACTGCTCAGGTGCTGTTCGCGCAGTTGCTGCGCGTGACCGCGCTCAAGGAATCATCCTGTCCGGAGGCGCGGCGCACGGCCAATGTCCTGGAAGAGATGACCGTCGAGGCGCTGGAAGGGGTCCGCCGTCTCGCGCTGGAGCTGCGGCCGCCCGTGCTGGACGATCTCGGATTGCAGCCGGCGCTGGCCGGGTTGTGCCAGCGCTTTGGCGAGCAACTCGGCATTCCCGTGGAGTTTATCGAGCGTGGTGGGCGCGGCCGGGCGCCGGCGAATATGGAGTTGGTGCTCTACCGGGTCGCGCAGGAAGCGCTCACCAACGCCGCCAAACACGCGCATGCGACCCGCATCGTGGTCGATCTGGACCGCACAGCGCATGACGTGACACTCTCGGTGCGCGACGACGGTCGGGGGTTCGATACGACCGCTCCGGTCTCGACGCAAGGCAGCGGCGTCGGACTCGGGTTATTTGGCATGGTCGAGCGGGCGGCGCTGGTGGGCGGGCGTTGCGCCATCTGGTCCCGCTGCGGTCGAGGAACCGAAGTTTTCGCTTTTATCCCGCTCCTTAATGAAGTAGTTACGATGGAGTAGACTCCGCAATGACCTCGAATGATTCATCCAATGGCAGCGCCGCGCAGCCGATTGATGTGTTGCTGGCTGACGATCACGGCATCGTCCGCGCCGGATTGCGGGCGTTGCTGGACGCCCAGCCCGACATGCGCGTCATCGCCGAGGCGGCCGACGGTCCGACAGCCGTAGCGCTGACGCAGGAGCGCTCGCCAACGGTGACGATCGCCGATCTTTCGATGCCGGGCGGCGGGCTGGAGACGATCCGCGAGATTACTGCGCTCGGGTTGCCGACCCGGGTGCTGGTGCTCACCGTGCATGCCGAGGAGCGCTATCTGCTGCCGGTGCTGGAGGCCGGGGGCAGCGGTTACGTGCGCAAGGCGAGCGCTCATACCGATCTGCTGGAGGCGATCCGCACGGTGGCGCGCGGCGAAGTGTTTCTCGATCCGGCGGCCACCAAGACGCTGCTGCACGGATATCTCGGGCGGGTGCGCACAGGAGAAGAGACGGGGTTTGGCGAGGTGCTTTCCGATCGGGAGCGCGATGTCGTCCGTCTCACCGCCGAGGGGCATACCGCTCTGCAAGCAGCCGACATCCTCTGCCTGTCGCCAAAAACCGTCGAGACCTATCGCCATCGGGCCATGCAGAAGCTGGGATTGACCAACCGCGCCGAACTGGTGCGCTACGCGCTGCGGGCCGGGCTGCTCGGCGCCGACGAGATATAGATCGGCATCGTCAAGAGATAGCGAACGGTCCCGAGGCGAACCTTGGGACCGTTCGTCGGCGCCGCCGGCGATCAATAGTGGATGATCACCGGGGTGCCGATATCGGCGAAATCCCAGAAATAGCGAGCATCGTCCAACAGGATGTTGACGCAGCCATGGCTGCCCGGGCGGCCGATCGTTTCCTTGGTGCGCCACCAGGCGAAGTGGATGGCGTGCCCGTAATCAGTGAAGTACTGGGTGAAGAGCACGTCTTCCAGACGATAGTGATTTTCCGCCCCGATGGCTCCGCTGGTCATCGTTTCGTTGGCGACCCGACTGAGAATTTGGTACTGGCCGACGGGCGTTTCCCAGCCGGCCATCCCGGTCGTCACCTCGGTGGTGCGCATTGGCGCCAGACCGTCGTAGGCGGTCATCAATTGCTGGGTCAGGTTGATGTCGATCCAGCGGCCGGCCGCCGGGGCGCCGGGCGGCGGCGCAGTTGGCAGCACTGGGGCGTTCCGGCCAAGGTTGCGACCGTAGACGTAGCCACCGTTGACGAGCTGCGCCCAGAGATCGGCCCCGGTGTAGACCTCTTCCCCTTTCACCCACGCCGCGACCGTCAGCGGATCGCCATATTCGGCGGTGCGCAGGATTGGTGCGGCGGTGCTCGGCTCGGCGCGCACATTGGTTTCGCCAAGCGCGGCCCCTTGCCAGATCGAGGGATCCCAATCGGCCGGATCCAGCTTCGGCAGCGGCGGCGGCTCGGTCAGGTAGGCGGTCGCTACGTAGCCGGCCAACCCGTCCGCGTAGCCGGGCGTCCAGTCGCTGGTTGCCCTAGGCACGGCAATGAATTCGGCTCCGTCGTCGAGCACCCCGACCATGGGCGCCTCGGAACTGGGCGCGGTGCGCAGCCGCAGCCCGTCGCCGGAGTTGACGAGGTAGGTTGTGCCGCCGGTGGGCGGCGCGGGGGCGAAGGCCGGATCCTGCGACAGTCCATTCTCGTCCGCCAGCTCGGAGCCGAGCGGACGCAGCTGCACGCCTTCGGCGCCACGATCTTCCAGCAGCGCACTCTCGAACAACTGGGCGCTCAGGACGCCGGGGGCATCGTTGTCGACGAATGGCTCCGTGAGCGGTTTGCCGAAGATCGCCGCGCCGCCCCACGCGCTCCAGAACTCGGCGATGGGTCCGGTCATGGTGTGGCCCGCTTCGGCGTCGAACACGCAATCGTCGCCGAGGCAGCCTTCGACCTTGGAAAAGGCTGAGCGCGGAGCGAGTTGGAGCCAGACCGTCTTGTCCAGACGCTGGCCGCGCACATCGAAGGGATAGGGTTGGTCGGGGTCGTAGACGAGCGTCAGATTCTCGAAAGTTTGCAGCACGCCGCCCGCCCCGGCCGCGTAGCGCTCCTCGGAGAGCGGGGCGCCAAGCACCCATTCTCCTCCGGCTTGCTCCCAGCGGGAACGGAACGGCTCCGCTAGATTGTGACCGGATTCGGCGAAGTATTGCGTATCGGCCCCCGGCACGACTTGGGAAGCGTCGATCCAGTCGTCCTGCTGGGCGGTGGTTCCGGACGCTCCGGCGCTGCCGAGCAGCATGGCGGTGATGGCGATCACAGTGAACGCGCGGCGAGCGGCGCTGCAGCGAGCGGACCGACGATGGAATTGCGGCATGGGAAACCCCTCGAACCAAAGCGGTGCGGGGCGCGGCAACGCGGACGATCGCAGGCGCGGGGAGTGCGCGACCACTATACGCCAGCACCGGGAACGTGGTCGACCCGGTGCGGAGGGCGGCGCAAGCAGTGCGGGAAAGCGGAGCGGGGGACGGCGTTCGCTGCCGACCCCCGCTGGGGAGTGCTCGTTTCGCGGGCGATGGATCAGTCGCGCAGGATAGTGAACTCGTCGACATCGACGCTGCGGAAGCGACGGCTGAGCATCAGAATGATGGCCAACCCGACAGCCGCCTCGGCCGCGGCCACCGCGATGGTGAAGAGCGCGAACCCCTGTCCGTAGAGCGTGTTGGTTTCACGGCCGAAGGCGACCAGCGTGATGTTCACCGCGGTCATCATCAGTTCGACGCAGAGGAAAATAATCAGGATGTTGCGGCGGATGAGCACACCCATCATGCCGATGATAAAGAGTGCTGCGCTGAGAAACAGATAGTGGTCGACGGTGAGCGCCATGATTTAGCGAACCCTCCCGCGCTTGCCGATGGTCGTGTATTCGTCCGGATCGCTCACCATGATCAGATCGCGGGAGCCGTCCAGGGAAGCGGCTTCTTCCCGCTCCAGGCGGGTCTGGACAATGGGCGTTTCGAAGGCTGGCCCGGCGGCCAGCGCCTGATCGGCGCCTCGTGGATGACCCAGCGAAATGGTGCCGCGGCGCGGGCTGCCGGCGCCCAGTCGTTCTGGCAGCGCCAGCACGATGGCTCCGACCACTCCGACCAGCAACACCAGCGAAACGGCTTCGAAGGGCAGCAAATACTGGCTGAAGAGCACATTGCCCAGCGCCTGGGTGTTGCCGCCAACGAGCGCGATCAGTTCCGGCGTGGCGTTGCCTTGCTGGCCCATCACCGTACGGCTGACGATGGCCAATCCGACTTCCAACAGCAGCACCGCGCCCAGCAGCACGCCGACGATGCGCTGCACCGGCCGGGCGTTGTGGAACTCCGGCAGATCGTCTGGATCGACCAGCATCAGTACGAAAAGCACCAGCACCAGAATGGCCCCGGCGTAGACGATCACCTGCACGGCGGCCAGGAATTGCGCGCCCAGCATGACGAAGATGCCGGCGACGTTGAAAAAGCAGAGGATCAGAAAGATCGCGGAGTGCACCGGGTTGGCCGCGGCGACGACCCCAAGCGCCGCCAAAATGGACACCGCGCCGAGCAGGTAGAAGATCAAAGCATCCCAGGTCACGACGCGCCTCCTAAAAGATCTGCCCGTTGCCGACGAGCCGAATGAAGGCCGTCACCACGATGTTGAGCAACACCAGCGGCAGCAACACTTTCCAGGCGAGCCCCATCAACTGGTCGTAGCGGAAGCGCGGCAGCGTGGCGCGCAGCCAGATGTAGAAGAACAGGAACAGCACCACCTTGACCAGCAGCCAGACGATGCCCAACCCCCAGAAGCGATCGGAGCCGGGGCCGCTGATGCCGCCGAGAAACATCGTCGCCGCGAAGAGGCTGGCGACGATCATGTTGATGTATTCACCGAGGAAATAAAACGAGAAGCGGAACGCGGAGTACTCGGTGTGGAAGCCGGAGACCAGTTCGGTTTCCGCCTCCGGCAAGTCGAACGGGGAGCGGTTGGTTTCCGCCACCACGGCAATCAGGAAGAGGACGAAGGCCAGCGGCTGGGAGAGGATGAACCAGTTGGGCAGTGTCAGCGGCCCGATCTGGAGCATGGCTTGCTGCTGGAGCATGATCTCGCGCACGCTCAGCGAACTGGTGAGCAGGAAGATGCCGACCAGCGACAACCCGACGATGATCTCATAGGAGATGACCTGCGCTGCCGAGCGCAGCCCGCCCAACAGCGAAAAGCGGTTGGAGGAGGCGTAGGCGCCGAGAATGACGCCGTAGACGCCGATCGACCCGAAGGCGATCAGGAACAGCGCCCCGACGTTGAGATCGGTGATGAACAGATTCACCGGGTGACCGAAGACGGTGATGGTGTTGCCGAAGGGGATGACGGCGACCTGCACGATGGCGGTCACGAACACGACCAGCGGGGCGAAGAAAAACACCCACTTGTCGGCTGCGGCCGGGATCAAATCTTCCTTGCCCAGCAGCTTGACGCCGTCGGCAAGCGGCTGCAGCAAACCGCGCGGCCCGGTCCGCGTTGGTCCCATTCGGTCCTGCATGGCCGCGAGCACTTTGCGCTCGAACCAGGTCATGTAGGCCATGCCGATTAGCAGCACGTTCATGATGATGAACGCGACGATGAAGGTCAGCCATACTGGCTGCGGCTCCGCCGTCATGCCGTGCTGTCGCTCCCCCCGTAGCCCGCCGAACGTGCAGGCGCAAATCAGCCGCGGCGCGCGCGGCCGACACGGTTACGCATTCTACCCGGTTCGGCCGAGTCCGTCGCCCCCCGGCGCCGCGTGGTGCGGCGTTGCCGCCGGGCCGCGTGCTTGGCGTCTGGTTCAGTCACGTTGTCGCCGGGCGGTCGCGCAACCACGCGACGACATTGCCGGCGTCGGCGTTGGGCGGGAACACCGGATAATCGACGCGCTCGATGCGTCCGTGGTTGACGATCAGCGTTAGCCGCTTCAGCAGTGTCATACCCTCCACGGCGAAGGTCGGCAAGCGCAACGCCGCGACCAACGCGAGCGCCTCGTCGCTCAAGAGCGGATAGGGGAGGCGCAAGCGTTCGGCCGCTTCGTGCTGCTCCTCGGTGGACTGCGCGCTCAACCCGAACACGCGGACGCCAAGGGAAGACAATTCAGCGTAGCGATCGCGATAGGCGCAGGATTGGGCCGTGCAGCCGCGGGCGCCGGGAATGGCGTCCCACCCGGCCGGCGAGGGGCGATCCGGGCGCCCGGTGCGCGGGTAGCAGTAAACGACGGAGCGGCCCGGCAGCGCCGACAGATCGACCCACGAGCCATCCGTAGCCGGCAGCGCGAGCGCGGGCAGCGGTAGACCCACCAGGTGATTTGCCGCGCCATCATCCGTGGGCGCGGGGAGATCCGGCGGCAGCGTCGTCAAGTCGACGTGGTCGGGCATGATCGGCTCCTTCAGCGCATATGGGTCTACGGGTCATCGCCGAGCGGTTTGAGATGCGGGCAGCGGTCAACTCGTGCAGACCGATATTGGCTGCCTGGGGTGCGCTCAACGGGATGGTCGCCAACCGGGGCCGCCGCATCCATGATCGCTGAAACGGGACAACGACGAATGAGAACGAGGGCCGGCGATTGCCGACCCCCGTCGCTGCATCCGATCTCGGGTTCACCGCCAGGTCAGCGATCCACCGAGCCGAGCACGATGTCGATGGTGCCGATCAGGGCGACGACATCGGCGAGCATCGCCCCTTGCGCGAGATGGGGCAGCACGCCGAGATTCACGAAGTCCGGGGAGCGGATGCGCCAGCGGTAGGGCATCGCGTCGCCATCCGAGACGAAGTAGTAACCGTTCTCGCCCTTGGGGTGCTCCACGGCCGCGTAGGCTTCGCCGACCGGCGGGTTGAACCCCTTGATCACCCAGATGAAGTGGCGCTGCATGTCCTCCGCCGTCGTCATCGTGCCCTTGTGGGGCGGGATGACGTAGGGCGATTCATAGGCCATCAGCGGCGTGTCCATCTTCTCGCACTGGTCGAGACACTGGAGGATGATCTTGCGGGCCTGCCGCATTTCTTCCATGCGGACGAGATAGCGATCGAACGTGTCGCCGTGCGTGCCCAGCGGCACTTCGAAATCGAGGCGGTCATAGACCAGATAGGGCATCGCCTTGCGGATGTCGTAGTTGATGCCCGAGCCACGCAGACAGGCCCCCGTCAGCGAGTAGCTGATGGCGGCCTCCGGGCTGATGATGCCGATCCCCTTGGTGCGCGCGATCCAGATCGGGTTGGCCGACAACACGTCGACATATTCCTGCTGGCGGCTGGGGAAGACGTTGCAGAAGTCGCGCACCATGCCCGGCAGGATATCCGGAATGGGGCGGGAAAACCCGCCGATCTCCATCATGTTGGTGGTCAGCCGGGCGCCGCAGAACGTCTCGAAGATGTCCATGATCAGTTCGCGCTCGCGGAAGCAGTAGAGGGACATCGAGAGCGCGCCGATATCGAGCGCGTGGGTGCCGAGCCAGACGAGGTGGCTGGCGATGCGGGCCAGTTCGCTCATGATCACGCGCCAGTATTGAGCGCGCTCCGGCGAGGTGACGTCGACCAGCTTTTCGATGGCCAGCACGCAGCCGAGATTGTTCATCGGTGCGGCGACGTAGTCGGTGCGGTCGGTCCAGGGGATCAACTGCGCGTAGCGGTGCGACTCGCCCAGCTTCTCGGTGCCGCGGTGCAGGTAGCCGATGACGGGGTCGCAGTCGGTGATGACTTCGCCGTCCAGCTTCAGCAACACCCGCAACACTCCGTGGGTGGAGGGGTGCTGCGGACCCATGTTCAGGGTCATGAGCCGCTGGTTTTCGCCGAGCGCCACCTCGTCCGAGATCGTCATCGTGCCGAGGGCTTCGCCGGCTCCGCCGAAGTCATCGACGGGAAAATCGACTTCGACCGAGCGCTGGTCGACGCCCGGGCGATTGGTGGCCGCGCTCATCAAACGTTCTCTCTTCCCGTCCAGCGAGTGCGGACGCGACCCACCGGGCGATCGGTATTGAAGACGGGGAAGGGGCGCCAACCGCGCAGCGGGTAATCCTTGCGCAGCGGGTGGCCTTCGTCCCAATCGTCGGCCAGGAGGATCCGCCGCAGATTGGGGTGCCCGGCGAAAATGATGCCGAACATGTCGTACGCCTCGCGCTCCAGCCAGTTCGCTCCGTTCCAGAGCGGAACCAGCGAGGGCACCGCATCGCCGTCGTCGCAACCAGCCTTGATCCGCAAGCGAACCCGGTTCGACAGGCTGTAGAGGAGAGCGACCACGTCGAAGCGGGGCGATTCGCGCAGATGGAGCATATCCACCGCTGTCTCATCGGTCAGAAAGTTGAAGGCCACCTGCGGATGATCGCGCAGGAAGCCGCAGACCTCGCGGAAATCCTCGCGGCGAACATGAATGGTGGTTTCGTCGCGGAAGCGCACGACATCGACAATGCTGTCGGGCATCGCCGCGCGCAGTTCGCGCAACCCCGGGTGCAGTTCGACATCGTCGGCGAAGTACAACTCGCGCGCCCAGGGATCGGCCGCCAGAGCGGCGAGACTGTGTTCGGCGGCGACCACGGCCGGAGTCGTCGGATCGGTCACGATTCTCTCCTAGCCGTGCACGGCGGCCATGGCCGCTTCGCGCTCGGCGAGCCGCATGCGCTCGGCGGCGTCCACGCCCTGCTTGCGCGCCATCGTCTCGTATTTGATGACCTTGTTCTGCAATTCGAGAATGCCGTAGTAGAGCGCCTCCGGAGTGGGCGGGCAACCGGGCACGTAGATGTCGACCGGGATCACCTGATCGACGCCTTGCACGACCGCGTAGGTGTCGTAGGGGCCGCCCACGTTGGCGCACGATCCCATGGAGAGCACCCACTTCGGCTCGCCCATCTGGTCGTACAGCGTGCGCACCACCGGAGCCATCTTCTTGGTCACCGTGCCGGCGATGATCATCAGATCCGCCTGGCGGGGAGAGGCGCGGTAGAGCATGCCGAACCGCTCGGCCAGGTCGAAGCGACCCATCGAGGCGGAGATCATCTCGATGGCGCAGCAGGCCAGCCCGAACTGCAACCACCAGAGCGACGAGCGCCTGGCCCAGTTGAACAAGAAGTCCAGCGAGGTGATGAAAACGTTTTTGTCATAGCGGTCGTCGATCAGACCCATTCCAGGGCCCCCTTCTTCCAAGCGTAGATATAGCCGATGAACAGCAACACGATGAACGAGAGCATCTCCACGAATCCGTAGACGCCCAGTTCATCGAAGAGCACGGCCCACGGAAAGATGAACACGGCCTCGATGTCGAAGATGACGAAGAGCATGGCCACGACGTAGAAGCGCGGGGTGGCGCGGGCCTTGACGGGGGTGATGTCGGGCATGCCGCTTTCGTAGGGAGCCGACTTGGCCGCGGTTGGTTTCGATGGCCCGATGATCAGGTTCAGACCGAGCAACAACATGCCCATGGCGAAGGCGGCGACGATCATCAGTCCGATGATGAGCCACTCGCTGCCGAACGTTTGCACCCTCGCTCCCTCCGCTGGGGCCGATTCCACAATTCCG
>JADLCW010000289.1 GCA_020847015.1 Thermomicrobiales bacterium
ATCCTGCCCGCTGCGCAGCCGCGGCTCGATCGCATCGTCGGCCTGCTGGAGAACCGCCTCGCACGCATCGATGACGAGTTGGCGATCGGCCACGGCGACTTCTACGATGATCAGGCGATCGTCGGCGACGACGGCATCGCCCTCATCGATCTCGACGAGATTCGCATCGCTCACCCGATGCTCGATGTCGGCAACATGCTTGCGCACCTCAATTTCAACGAGACGCGCGGGTTGGTTGGGCGCAACGCCCGAGAGGCGTTCATCGCCGGCATGCGGGAGCGCCGGAACATGGACGAGCGGGATATCGCAGTGTTCGAGGCTGCCGGACTCCTGAAGCTCGCGCCGGGTCCGTTTCGCCGCCTGGAACCGAACTGGCGCGCGGGCGTCGCCGACATTCTGGATCTGACGGCGCAGGCATTGGACCGCGCCGCATCGCCGCGCTCCCCGGTCGCGCTCGCAATCGATCCCGACGCCGCGCCGGTCCGCGACGATGCGCTGCCGGAGCTGCTCGCACTCCAGGATCCGACGCCGATGCAGCGTGCGCTGCGGGCGGCGACGGGGAATTCGGCGCTGATGCTCGCCGGCATCCGACTTCAGCGGCACAAGCCGGGACGCCGGGCGGTTCTGCGGTACGACATGGTGGGCGACGATGCCATCTGGGGCAAGATCTTCGCATCGAACCGCGGGACGCGCGTCCACGAGATCGCCCGCGCGATCTGCGCCGCCCGGGCGTTCGGACCCGATGTCGCCCTACCCGACCCGATCGCGTTCCTCCCGGAACTGCGGGTGCTGTTGCAGCGTTCGGCGCCGGGTGAAGCGATCGACGCTCGCCTCTGCGCCGGGGATGAGCGCCTGGCCGACGCCATCGCCGTCGCGATCCACGCGCTGCACGCATCCGGGCTCGATCTCGGCCGCGTGCACGATCTCGCCAGCGAATTGGCGCCGCTTGGTCCGCGGGTCCGCGAGGTCGGCGCCTGCCACCCCTGGCTGGAGAATTCGGCGCGGGAACTGCACGCGCGCGTTCTCGCCGCGGCTGGCTCCCTTCGGGGTTGGCGTCGGGTCGCCATCCACCGCGACTTCTACCACGGCCAGGCATTGGTCGATGGCGAGCGCCTCGCCATCCTCGATCTCGATGATGCGGCGATGTCCGAGCCGGCGGTGGACATCGCGAACTTCGCCGCCCATCTCGATCTGCTGGCCCTACAGCGTCCGGACCACGCCGGCGACATTGCCCGCGTCCGCGACCGGTTTCTTGCGCGCAGCCGTGAACTCGATCCAGACCTCGATGGCAGCATGCTGGCCGTTCTCACCGCCGGCACGATGCTTCGTCTGGCCGGAATCCACGCCCCGCGCGAGGACGGAGCGCGGATCGCGGCGGGCTTGCTGGCGCGAGGCGCCCGCGTGGCGTCGACCGCCGCGGCGTGAGCGCGCAGGCGCCGACCCGGGAAGCGCGATCCGAACCTGCCTGCCTAGGTCTCGGGATGCTCTCCGGCGGCCGCCACCTTCGGTCTGCGGCGACTCTCGACGACACGGTCGTGACCTGCTTTGCGCCGCTCCGGCAGCGTCGCCGATCCGCCAACCACCAGTTGGTCGCCATCGACCAGCGCCAGGCGCACCGCCTCCTCTGCCGCGTCGACAAAGCGGAATGTCATCTGCTCGCGCAGTTCGGCTGGAATGTCTTCCAGATCGCGTTCGTTGCGGGCCGGCAGAATGACCTCGTCGATGCCGACGCGGTGGGCGGCCAGCGCCTTCTCCCGAATGCCGCCGACCGGCAGCACCTTGCCGCGCAGCGTGATTTCCCCGGTCATCGCCACATCGTCGCGCACTGGGCGGTTGGCGGCCAGCGACACCAACGCCACCGTCATCGTCACCCCGGCCGAGGGGCCATCCTTCGGCACCGCACCGGCCGGCACGTGCAGATGAACCGACTTCCCCTCGAATACGGTCGGGTCGATGCCGAACAGCGCGGCGTTGGAGCGGACATAGGAAAGCGCCGCCTGCGCGCTCTCACGCATCACGTCGCCCAGCATGCCGGTGAGGATCAGCCGCTCCTCGCGGCTGGGCATCATCGTCGCCTCCACGAAGAGGACGTCGCCGCCGCTGGGCGTCCAGGCCAACCCGGTAGCGATGCCCGGGCGGTCGGTGCGCTCCGCGACTTCATCGATGAAACGCGGCCGACCCAGGTAATCGGTTACCCGGGCGGCGGTGACCGGGGTTGCCGGCTGCTTGCCCTCGGCGATGTCGCGGGCGGCCTTGCGGCAAACGGTGGCAATTTGCCGCTCCAACCCGCGCACCCCTGCCTCGCGCGTATAACCGCGCACGATGGCTCGGATCGCTTCTGGCTCAAAACTCAGCTCGTCCGGAATCAGCCCATTGGCGAGAATTTGCTTGGGGACGAGGTAGCGTTCGGCGATCTGGATCTTCTCGTCGTCGGTGTAACCGGAGAGCGGGATAACCTCCATTCGGTCCAGCAGCGGCCCTGGCACGGTGTCGGTGGTGTTGGCGGTGGCGATGAACAGGATCTGCGACAGATCGAACGGGACGCCCAGATAGTTGTCGGTGAAAGCGTAATTCTGGGCCGGGTCCAGAACCTCCAGCAGCGCCGAGGAAGGGTCGCCACGCCAATCCGCGCCAACCTTGTCGATCTCGTCCAGCATGAACACCGGGTCGCGCGTTTCGGCCTTGCGCAGCGCCTGGATGAAGCGCCCAGGCATCGCTCCGATGTAGGTGCGGCGGTGGCCGCGAATCTCCGCCTCGTCGTGGACGCCGCCCAAACTGAGGCGGACGAACTCGCGGCCGAGGGCGCGAGCGATCGATTGCCCGAGACTGGTTTTGCCGACACCCGGAGGACCGACAAAACAGAGGATCGGTTCGCGCGCCGCGCGATCGCCCGGCGTCTCTTCTGGCGGGTTCGGCTGTACGTCGGGGTCGATCGTGCCGCTCCCCTCGATATCGACTCCGACGTTGGCCGGGATCACCCGCTCCTCCCGCTCCACCTGGCGATCCTGCCGCAGCTTGCGTACGGCGAGGTACTCCAGAATGCGATCCTTGATCTTTTCCAGATCGTAGTGATCCTGATCGAGCACCTGGCGGGCCTTCGCCACGTCGATGGCGGAACCGGTCAGCGTATTCCAGGGCAGGCTGGCCATCCAGTCGAGATAGGTGCGAATGATGCCGTGCTCGGGCGAGGCCTCCGGGATGGAGGAGAGTCGGTCCAGTTCGCGCTGCGCTTCGCGGCGCGCCTCGGGCGGCAACTCCGCCGCTTCGATGCGCTCGCGCAAGTCGGCCAGCTCGGTGTCGGAGCCGCCCTCCCCCAGTTCCTGCTGGATAGAGCGCAATTGCTCGCGCAGAAAAAAGTCGCGCTGGGCTTTGGTCAGCCGCTCCTGCGTTTCGGAGGTGATCCGCTGACCCAGTTCGCGTACCGAAACCTCGCTTGTCAGCAGTTCGACCAGCCGACGCAGCTTGGCGTCGACCGGATCCAGCTCGAGGATCTCCTGGCGCTCGGCTCCATCCAACGGAGCCACCGAGGCAACCAGATAGGCGATCTGGCGCGGATCGGTCAGCGATTCGGCGGCTTCGACGATCTCGCTGGGAAACCCGGGCGTCAACTCCGACAGCCGCTTGAACTGGTCGAGCACGGCGCGGCGTAGCCCGTCCGTTTCCGCGCCTGGCTCCACCACGTCGGGATCGGGTTCGACGCGCGCGATCAGATATGGCTCGGTGGCGGTGAAATCGAGCAGGCGGATGCGCTCGATGCCCTGCACGACGAGCCGTAGCGTGCCCTCCGGTCCGCGCACGAGTTGATGGACGATCGCCGCCGTGCCGATGCGGTAGATGTCGTCCGGCCCTGGCAACTCCGGTTCGGTTCCGCGCTGGGCGACAAGCGCCACCATGCGATCGCCACGCATGATGTCGTCGATCAATTGCACCGACCGAGATTTGCCGACCGTCAGTGGGACGACGGCCAGCGGAAAGACGACCATGCCGCCGCGCATCGGCAGCACCGGCAGCACATCCGGGATGGTGGGGACGGTTTCAGCGGTAGATTCGACATCGGCAACCATGAAATCACCTCGCCTCGGACTTGCCGAGCGTGATCCGCAGCAAGCCGCGGTCATAGTGGGCATCGACGCGATCCGCATCGACCGGCGCCGGCAGCGGCAGTTCGAGCCGGAACGGCCCCTGCCGGATATCGGCGACATGGTAGACGCCGCGCCCCTCCGGGAGCGCCAGGCGGCGCTGACCGGCGACGACGAGCGCATCCTCGAACAAGGCCACGTCGATCGCGTCCTCATCGACACCCGCCAGTTCGACCGTGACCACGATCGCCCCGGCGGTTTCGTAGACATCGGCCGGCGGCCGCCAACTGGCCTGAGCGATCCCGATGTCGACCTGGGAACCGGGGCGAGCCAGACCGAGCGGTTGTAACGAGCCGCCCGACAGCACCAGGGCGTAGCGGTAGCTCCACCGTCGATAACGCATGACCTCGGCCTCCTGTCGGATGCGGGCGTCAGCGCGGCCCGCCGCTGGTCTCGATCCCGGTCGTGACAACGCCGCTGGAGCATCCTGGGAAGGAATCGCCAGGAGCCGCCCGCGCATTCGGCGGGCAACTGCCGCGCCGCCAATACGACGGTCGCAAGACGCGTGCAGCCGCCGTGCGGGGTGGAGAACGGAGGCGGCGCCAGCGCGGCGAGATCGAAGCCCGTTCTAATCGCTTCATAATTTGCGGCCGCCACGATAGGGACACGCAACCGAGGCGGGCCGGGCGGCTCGCCGAACGAGGAGGTATTCGTCATGTCCCATCGAGTGGCGCTGACGCTGGCCGTCGCGCTGACGCTGCTTTTCGCGGCCGGCGTCGTGAATGGCCGCGACCGATTGCTCGGGGTAGCGGCCGATCCGGCTCCCATCACCCCGGTATCCACCGCGGTGGCGACCTCAAAGATGGATCGCATCATCGAGGTGACGGTGCCAGCCGGCATCCTGACCGGCAAGCCGCTCGCCAGCGATCCCGTGGTTCAGGATGACGCCGCCGTCTACGACAGCGGCTACGACGACGCCTACTCCGACGACGCCTACTCCGACGACGCTGATGACGACCGCAACCACGATGAAGACCACGACGACGACCACGATCGCAAGCACGACGACGACCACGATCGCAAACACGACGATCGCGACAGGGACGGCCATGACGACTAATGCGAACTTCGGAGATTCGTCCGCTCTCGTGCCGCATTCGGGTTCGTCGCCAGAGGAGTTGGCGCGCAAGGCGATCCACGTTCACCGGCTGACCGATCCGCTGGGAGCGATGGGACAGCGCCGGACCGCCAGCCGACGGGCGACGGAGCGAGCCGCGCGGCGAGCGCTTGCGGTCGCCGCCGGCGCGGGATTTCTAGCCGCATTCGGGCTGGTTTCGCTCGCCGGTGGGCAACCACAGGCGCTGGACCCAGCGCCGCCGGTGTCCCTGCCCGCGCCGGTCGTTGCCTCAGGCGAGGTGATCTCGGAAATTCCGGTGACGCTGCCGGATGGCCCGGTCATCCTGCGCGTCGTCGCAACCGGTGATGCGCCGGTCCTCGCCGCCGCGCCGGCACAGCAGCCGGCTCCGCGGCCCCGCCTGCGGACGCGCCAGTCATGAGCGGCGTAGCGAGCAGCCGATTTCGGGCGATGTCGGTGGACGTCGTGCTGATCGGGGTCGGTCTCGCGCCAGGTGAGGTCGCCCGCGCGGCCGAAACCGGCGCCCGCCTGGCCGATTGGTGGGAAGATCGCTTCAGCCGGTTTCGCCCTGAGAGCGATCTCTGCCGGATGAATGCGGCGAACGGGATCCCCGTATCGGTGGAGCCAGCGACGATCGATCTGATCGAGCGAGCGGTCGAAGCGGTCGCCCGCAGCGGCGGCCGCTTCGACCCGTCGATCCTGCCGGCGCTGGAGGCGGCCGGCTACCGCCAGTCGTGGGCGGAGCGGGCGACGTGGGCGGCGGCCACGTTCGAGGCGGAACCGGCGATGGCGCGACCGGCGGCGGGAGTCGCCGGCTGGTCCGAGGTGACGATCGATCGACAAGCTTCCACCGCGGCGTTGCCGCCTGGGATGCGCATCGATTTCGGCGGCATCGCCAAGGGAGCCTTCGTCGACCTGCTGGCCGAACAGTTGGCCGACTGGCCCGGCGGCGCGGTCGATGCCGGCGGCGATCTGGTGGCGTGGGGCGAACCCCCCGATGCCGGCGGCTGGACCGTCGGTATCGAGGACCCGCGCAACCCGGATGCCGATCTCCTGATGTTGACGCTGCCACCCGGAACCCGAACCGGCGTCGCCACCTCCGGCACGACCCGGCGTCGCTGGGCGACGGCATCTGGCTTCGCTCACCACCTGATCGACCCGACGAGCGGCCGATCGCTGTCCGATGCCGTCGCCACCGTGACCGCTGTCGCCGCGACGGCAACCGCCGCCGATGTCGCTGCCAAAACGGTCGCGGTAGCGATCGCGGCCGGAGCCGCGCCGAATCTCCTCGACGCCGCGGAGGCGTTCGTCGCGTACGCCGACGGGCGGACTCGCCACTTTAGCCGCCATTGGGAGGACGACCGTGTCACGCCGAACACATGCCTTGATCGTCGAACCGCCTGAGCCGGCCGGCGGCTACGCCGTGGCCGCGCTCATCGGGAGCGTCCTGGTGGTCGCGCTCGTGGTGGGCGGCGCGACGCTCGCCGGGCGGACAGCCAGCCCGCTGACCTGGTTCCTCAGCCGGGCCGCCGGGTTCGTGCTCTACGGATTGCTGTGGCTCTCGCTGGTCACCGGATTGGGACTTGGGACGCATCGCCTGGATCGAGTCGCCTCGCGGGGACTGCAATTGAGTCTGCACGCCTTCGCGACTCAGCTCGCCTACGGATTTCTCTCGCTGCACATGCTGGCGCTGCTGGCCGACGCTCATCAACCACTGTCGGCGCGGGCGGCGCTGCTCCCCTTCGTCTCGAATTGGCTCGAACCGTGGACGGGACTGGGCATCATCGCCGCCTGGTTGCTCGTCGTCATCGCGGTCAGCAGCGGGCTACGGAAGCGACTTGGTTACCCCGCCTGGCGGGCGCTGCACCTGCTCGCTTTCCCGCTGTATGCGCTGGCGCTGGCCCATGGCGTACGCGCAGGCAGCAGTTCGAACCAGTCATGGGCGCAGGCGTTCTACCTGTTTACGGCGGCGGTGGCCGTGGGACTGCTCGGCTACCGTCTGCTGCGAGTGGGAGCCAAGGACTCGCCGGGGCGAGCGGACGCTATGGGGGCGCCGGTCTTCGACCGGTTGCGCGGTTGGTAGGCGGCGCTAGTCGTACTCGATGGGGCGCACGACGATGCGGCCGGCTTCCGGCTGCACGTCCAGCACGTATTGCGGGTGGTTGGGCAGCAGCAGATCCGGCCCGCCGCCTTCGGGGGTGATGACGAAGACGTCGTGCGCTCCTGTCTCCATCACATCGGTGAGCACGCCGAGCGGGACGCCCGCCTCGTTCTCGGCGCGCAATCCGATCAACTGATAGAGAAAATACTCGCCCGGTTCCGGCGGCCGCGCGTCGGCTCCGGCGATGCGCACCGGTTCCCCGCGCAGGGCATCCACCTGCTCCGGCGTCGTTACCCCACTGATGCGCACCAGCGCTTGTCCGGCGTGGAACCGCATTGCAAGCAGCTTGCGCGGGCGGGGCTCGTCGCCGATCCAGATGCGGCGGATCGTTTTTAGATGCTCGGGGTCATCGGTGGTCAGCCGCAGCTTCGCTTCGCCATGTACGCCGAATGCGCCGACGATGACGCCAACCACCAGCCGCACCTGCTCCACCCGTGCGGCCGGCTCGGGACCGGCAGTGTCGATCAAGCGCGACTGGGGCGGTGGGCCCGATCGTCGCGGACGCGATAGCGCACCACGCGGGACGCGGTCGGGCGGGCGAGCAGCCGCAGCACGAGGTCGGCGCGGGCGAGCAGCTCCGGATTTGCTGCGGGACGGAGCGGGGCGGGAACCGGATTCATCGGCCGCCCCCGCGTCATCCTTCGATGTC
>JADLCW010000290.1 GCA_020847015.1 Thermomicrobiales bacterium
AAGCGGCGGGCGTCGGTCGCGCCGTCCCGGGGCATGGGCACGCTGGAGTGCTGCAGACGTCGGACGATGGGCATGCCTGGCTCCTTTAGACGGCGCGACAGCTCAATGCAGTCGTATTGCCGCACAGCGCGCGTCCGCTGTCCAGCATTGCGAAACCGCCTTGTCAGTGAACCGAGCGCGCCGCAAGATGCGCGGCAGCCAGGATTGAGAGGAGAGGGGGATGGTGGAGTCGGGCGCGATGAACCTGCACGTCAGCACGCACCCGTTGGTGCGCCACAAGATTCGACTGCTGGCTGATGAGCGGACGGACGCCAAGCTGTTTCGCGAATTGGTGAGCGAACTGACGACGCTGCTGCTCTACGAGGCGACGACCGATCTGCCGGTGCGTCCGGTCGCGTATCAGACGCCGCTGGAAGCGACCGAGGGAGAGGAGATTGCCGTTCGCATTGGGTTGGTCCCGGTGCTGCGAGCGGGACTGGGTATGGAAGAGGCGGCGCTGACTGCACTGCCTGGTTCGCAGGTGTGGCATCTTGGTCTCTACCGCGACGAGACGACCCATAGACCCGTCAGCTACTACAACCGACTTCCCGAAACCTGCCCCGATGACCTCGTCATCTTGTTGGATCCGATGCTGGCGACCGGAGGATCGGCGGCGGCGGCGGCGCAGACGCTCGTGGAGTGGGGCGCGCCGCGCATTATCTACGTCGGGATGATCGCGGCGCCCGAAGGGGTGGAACTGATGCGCCGCGAGCACCCCGACGTGGCGATCCACGTCGCCCGGCTAGACCGCCAACTGGATGCCAATGCCTTCATTCGACCCGGTCTTGGCGATGCTGGCGACCGCATGTTCGGCACGGTGCCGGAAGAGCACGCCTCCGAGTGACGGCGGTGCGCGGACGACCGACAGGGCGATCGACGATCAAATGTCGAGCGGCTCGGGGCGCTGACGAGTCATCCAGCGATGTGGGATGCCGCGCACCGTGTAGGGCACGCCGACGGGAGTGAATCCCAATTCGAGATAGAACGACTCGGCATGGCGTTGGGCCGCCAGCGCCACTCTCGGTGTCCCGGCAGCGTCCGCCTCGGCGAGCAGCGCCCGCATGACCGCTCCGCCAACGCCATGCCGACGTGCTTCCGGCAGCGTCGCCACCCACGCGATCAGCGCCTCCTGCTGGCCGGCGGGGCGCACCGTGAGGCGGCCAGTGCCGACTGCCTGAGGGGAGCTGTCCGGCGTCTCGATCGTGGCGAGCGCGTGGATGGAGTGGGCATCGTCGGGGTCAGGGCGGGATTCTTCGGAGATGCCCTGCTCTTCACCGAACACCCGCTGCCGCAGCCGCACCACCTCCGGCCAGAGCGGGTGATCGGTTCCCGCGAACAGCATGACGCGCAGCGACGGCGGCTCGGACGGCGGAGGCGACGATTGCCGGTGCGCGGTCACGAAGTCGCCGGTGTTGGCGGCGCGAAGCGCGCCGCGCGGTCGGCCAGCGCCGCTTCGGTCCAATCGCGATCCGCGGCCAGCGCGGCGGCGGCTCCATCCAGCGCGGCGCGCACCCGGGCAGGAGCCGTGCCTCCCGGCACGTTGCGGGCATCCACGCTTTCACGCGCGGTGCGCGGTGGCCGCTCCTCCGCGAACACCGGGTGGATCTCGGCCCATTGCGCGTCGGTCAGATCGTCGAATTCGATGCCCTCAGCGGCGCAGCGGCCGACCAGCCGGCCGACGACCTCGTGGGCTTCCCGGAACGGCACGCCGCAGCGCGCAAGAAGATCGGCGGCGTCGGTGGCGAGGGAGAAATCAGCCGCGGCCGCCACAGTCATCCGTTCGGTGTCGAACGTGGCAGTGCGCAGCATCGGCGGCAGCACGTCGAGCGTTGCCAGCACCGTATCCACCGCGTCGAAGAGCGCCTCCTTGTCTTCCTGAAAATCCTTGTTGTAGGCCAGCGGCGTGCCCTTGATGGTGGTGAGCAGCGCCATCAGATGCCCGTAGACGCGGCCCGTCTTGCCGCGGGCCAGTTCGGCCACGTCCGGGTTTTTCTTCTGCGGCATGATCGAGCTGCCGGTGGAGAACGCGTCGGAGAGCCGCAGGAAGCGAAATTCCGCCGAGGCCCACAAGCAGATCTCCTCGCTCAGGCGGGAGATATGCATCGCGATGGCGGCGCAGGCGAACAGTGCGTCGAGCACGAAATCGCGGTCGGCCACAGCGTCGAGACTGTTGGCGCTGATGGCGGCAAAGCCGAGATCGGCAGCCGTGGCTTCCCGGTCAATCGGGAAGGTGACCCCGGCCAGCGCGCCGGAGCCAAGTGGCGAAACATCAGCGCGGCGGTACGCATCGCGCAACCGGTCGGCGTCGCGCGCGAGCATGGCGTCGTAGGCCAACAAGTGATGCGCCAGCACGATCGGCTGGGCGCGCTGGAGGTGCGTATAGCCGGGCATCACAGTTTCGACGTGATCTTGCGCGACCTCGATCAGCGCCGCGCGCAATGCATTCACCCCGGTGAGGAGATCGAGGAGCGCCCCCTTGGCCCACAGCCGCAAATCCGTGGCGACCTGATCGTTACGGCTGCGTGCGGTGTGGAGTTTGCCCGCCACCGGACCGACCAGTTCGCGCAGCCGCCGCTCAACGCCGGTGTGAACGTCCTCGTCGGCCAGCGTCAGTTCCAGCTCGCCCGCTTCGGCTTCGGCCAACACGCGCCAGAGGCCATCTTCCAGCGCCTGCGCCTCCGTCGCTCCAATGATGGCCTGGCGGCCGAGCATGCGAGCGTGGGCAACGGAACCGCGGATATCCTCACGGATCAAGCGCGCGTCGAACCCGATCGAGGCATTGAACCTCTCCAGCCGGGCGTCGGGCGAGTCAGCGAAGCGCCCACCCCACGCCTTGCGGGCAACCCGCCCAGCAGTCATATCGGTCACCGAATCCCCTTTCATGAAGCCGCGGCACGATCGACGGAGCGGCGGCGCAGTCATTATCGGTCTTCGCGCTGGCGACCGGAAAGGCATGGTTGACCCGGCGCGGAGACGTGCGGAAGATTCCGGCCAGAATGTCCGACAGGAGGAGCGAGCGCGTGACGACGCTGGTGACGGGTGGAAATGGGTGGTTGCCGAGCCACGTCGTGCGGCGGCTGGCGCGGCGGGGCGAGCTCGTGGTCAGCTTCGACTTGATGGAGCCGGATGAACTGTTGCGAGAAATGTTGGGCGATGCGGTGGCGCGGGTCGTTTTCGAGCGCGGCGACGTGACCGACCGGGCGGCGCTCGCTGAGGCAGCGGCGCGACACAGCGTGACGAACATCGTGCATGCCTCGGCTATCACGCCCCGCTTCGATCGCGAGCAGCGCGAGCCGGCGCGCATCATCGAAGTCAATTTGGGCGGCACGGTCAACGCGCTCGAAGTGGCCCGCACACTGCCAGAGTTCCGTCGCTTCGTGCAAATTTCATCCGGTGCTGTCTTCGGGGAGACGCCGGGTGTGGCAGTGCTGGATGAAACAGCGCCGGCCAACTCGATGAACTTGTACGGCATCACGAAACTGGCTGGTGAGCGCGTCGCGCTGCGCTATGCTGCGTTGTTCGGGCTGGATGTGGTGGCGGTGCGCCCCTCCAACGTCTACGGCCCGATGGAGCGGCCGACCCCCGGGTACGCGGGTGCGACTCAGTTGCGCGAGATGCTGCGCGTCTACGCCGCCGGGCAACCGATCCTCGTCAACACGCTCGACGGACCGTATCTGGATTGGACCTTCGCAGAAGACGTGGCCGAGGGCGTCGAGCGAGCATGGGCGATCGATGCCTTGCCGCACCGGCTCTATCTGCTCAGCGGCGAGCGGCAATTCTCCATCGGCGACGTGCTGCGGCTGTGGTCTGAATTGCTCCCCGATCTCCAATACCGGCTCGTGCCGGAGACAGAAGCCAACGTAGCGTTCGTCGACGAACCGCGCGGGCCGCGCCCATCGAGCGCGCGGGCGCGCACCGATCTCGGGTGGCAAGCGGCTACGCCACCGGAGATCGGAATGCGCGCCTATCTGGACTGGATTATCCGCCATGGTCCGCAATAGGGGATTCGGTCCGGATTGACCCCGCCTCACACGCGGTGCTACCTTCGGCCGGGTGAAACGGGCGGCCTGCCGGGAGCTTTGTCGTGCCGTCCGGAATCCGGAGCGATGGACGGACAGAATGTACGTACGCTTTTCTCGGATGTTGACGCCATTGCTGCTGGCTGTCGTCGGACTGCTGCCCACGCTGGCAACGGCGACGGCGCAATCTCCCGCGCCCGCCGCGCCGATCATCGGCACGGTGATGGGGGCGAAGGCGATCAATATCCGCGCTTGCCCGCGCCTCGATTGCAACGTGCTGTTCAGCGCCCGGTTGGGCGAGACGATCGAGGTGACCGGGGCGGCGGTCGATGGCTGGTTGCCGGTGAGTCGCGATGGCGCGGCCGGCTTCGCCTACGCGCTGTACGTACAACATCCCGATCGACCGCCGGTCGAACTGCGACAAGGCGCGCCGGGTTGCCAACGGGTGGCGTTCATTTTCAATATTGGTGTCGGCTACCCGGCCCAGATGGATCTCTTGAAGTGGATGCGCGACCACTCGGTGCCGGCCACCATGTTTGTCATGGGGTGGTGGACCAACGAGAACCGCGATCTCGTGCGGCAGATGGATCAGCTCGGCTTCCCCGTCGGCAGCCACGGCAACGAGCGTCTGGAACTGCCCAAGCGCGGCGATGCCGAAGCGGCCGCCGATATCCAGGCGGCGGCCAAGGCGATCGAAGCAGCCATCGGCAAGCCGCCGGCGCCCTATTTGACCCCCTACGCCGCGGCGATCGACGACCGCACGCGCTCCATCGTCGCTCGCGCGGGATTTCTCCCGGTAGGTTGGGAAGTATCCGCCGACGATTGGGACTTCAATATTTCCCCCGACGATGTATTCATGCGAGTGGTTCCCAACGTCGTTGACGGCTCCATCGTGGAATTTCACCTGGATGCGCCCTCGTCGGCGGAGTCGACTGCGGTGGCGATTCCCTGGATCGTCGAGCGGCTCCGCGCCAAGGGCTACAGCTTCGTCACTGTGCCGGACATGGCCCTGCCCTGTCCGTCCGGTGTTGTCGGAGTCGCGCCGACGCCCGGAACCTGACCGCGCCACGGTATCGACTGTGCTATATTGAACGCCTGTTCGCATTGTTCGTACACATCTGTACGGACGGAAGGAGCGGCATGGCGGCAATCCGGCAGGAACTTCCCCTGGTTCTTCTCGCCGCACGACTCTACGGAGATCTTGCGCGAGATGGTGTCGCCGTCCGCGACATGCGCCGCGCCCCGGCGCTGGAGCTGCAGTTCGCCGGGATCAGCGAACCACCGCGCGTCGCGAGCGCGTCAGTGTTCGGAGTGGAGCCGATCGAGGGACCGATCGCGCAGCGGCGAGTGGAACCGGCTCCGGCGAGCGAAACGGGACTCCGCTATTTCCTCGATGGCGCGCAGCGCACGCTCCCCTTCGTGCTGGCGGGCGCCGTGCCGACTGCTGCTACGGTCGCGGCTGCCGGCGTCGTGGAGCGTGAGCCGTGCGGAACCTGCGAACTCGCGCCGGATACGCTCGGGCTGAAGCACGTCTGGATCATCCCTCGTGGCCTGAATGACCCGGACCTGGATACGTTGCTCGGCCGCATCGACGACCTGGGCATGGAGACGATCGACCCGCTGGCGTTGGAGCGCGGCAATGGCGACGATCCGGATCGCGACCGGTTCGCGGCGATTCGCGGCGACTACGCGTTCCTGCAGCAGCGCGTCTATGAGGCGGCGCGGACGGTGCGCGAGCGCCTCGAGCGCGAGACGCTGCTGCGACTCGGCCAGAGCGCGAGCTTCCGCGAGGGCGCCGGTTGGATCGCCGTCGACGGGCGGCTGCGGCTGCCGCACCAGCGTGCGATCGGCATCGTCAAGCAATTCAGCGAGAGCTATCTGAGCGGCTCCGATGCGGCGACGCTGCTGTCGCTGCCGCCCGGTTGCCGCACGACGGCGTTCGTGCCCACGGATCGCCGACGCGGTGGTCCAGCGCCCGAGGCGCGCACGCTGTGGTATCTGCGATTGTGGGACGCCAACGGGCTCGATGCTCGCCATTCGCTGATTCGAGTCGAGGCGGACCAGTCGGTCAACACCACCGAGGAGATCGACCGCATCTCCTCGTGGTTGCTGGCCGAGCGAACGCCGCGGGCCACCGGTGATGTGCGCTGGGCCACGCTGCTCTACCCGGTGCACCAACTCGAACGCATGCTGAAGCGGCTTATCGACGGACAAACACGCGGCTGGGCGGCGCGCTAAACGACTGACCGGCCAGGAGGGGGAGATCGGGCGATGGACGGCACCACCATGGATGCTGCGCCACGGGCGCCGCATTCGGCCAACGGGGTTGAGCATCACGATGACGCGGTCTCTGAGGTTCCTGGCATCGCCCCAAACCTCGGCGCCGCCTTTCACACCCTGATCGATCGCGATATGGGCGTCATCGGGCGGGTAGTCGGCAGTGAGCGGGAGCCGGCCGGCAACCAGTCGTTCGCGATCTGGGCGGATCGGGCGGCGCTGACGCTGGATGTCGGTCATATCGTCGTCGCCTTCTCCGAAGAGGCGGCCGTCATCGGCGTGGTGGACGAGCCGCGCCGCTATTCCGACGTGCAGAGCTTTCTGGACGATTATTTCGACCGCTTGGTCGAACAGGAAGGGGCGCTTTTCGCCGCGCACGCCACGCTGCGGCCGGAAATCCTGGTGTTCACCGTGCGCACGCTGGCCACGAAACATCTGCGCGATGATGTCGAATCGCATCGGCCGCCGGTGGCCGGCCCGGTCTGGTACGCCACCGAGGCGGCGATTCGCTATGCGCTGGACGACCGCGAGGAAGGCGATTCCGGTGGTTTCACAGGATTTCGCATCCCGGCGCTGCTGCACACCAATGGCAACTACGCTCGTGATGAGCGCGGCGAAATCATCCTCGACGACCGAGGGCGCGAAACGTTCCAGCGGACGCCGATCGTGCTCGACTCCGACTATCTGATGGGACCAGAGGCGGGTCACGGCAACTGGACCGGCCAGTCCGGACTGGCGACCAAAACGAGCCACGTCATATTCCTGATTGGCTCGGCATTTCAGCGGATGCGTGCCGAAAATCACAAAGTCGCGGCGCTGATGTTCAATGTCAAAGGCTCCGATCTGCTCTGGCTGGACAAGCCGGCCCAGCCCGACGACCCCGATCTGGTGGAGGCCTATCGT
>JADLCW010000291.1 GCA_020847015.1 Thermomicrobiales bacterium
GCTGGAGCTGCTGTTCGACCTCCCGGCGACGATCGACGCGGTGCAGGCGGCCGGCCCCGCCGCTGCCGCCGCGCAGGCGCGCGACGCGTTGCTGAGCCAGCTCGGCACGGTTGACCCGGCGCTGGTCGCTCCTTTTCTGGGGCGCTACGCCAACCCCGCGCTGGGCGAGATGACGCTGGCGCTGCGGGACGGGGCGTTGGTGTTCGATGCGGGGTCGGTCCGCTCCGCGATGCGCCCGCAGCTCGGTGCGGACGGCGCGGTCATCGCCTATCTGTTCGTCGATCCACCGTTGGGCGGTTTCCCGCCCGAGTTGACGGTGTCGCTGACGCGGGATGCCGCCGGTCGGCCGCAGCCGGTGCTGACGGCGGCGACGGGGCCGGGCGAGGCCGCGGAAGTCTATGCCTACGAGCCGGTGGCGGCGGGGGCCACGCCGACGCCCTAGCCGAGCTGCCGCCGGCGGCGTGGGGCCGGCCGCGCGCCGGGGCAGCGGCGGGGCGCGGGGGCGGCGCGCTGGCGGCGTGGGTTCACCCCGTGGGGCGCGCCCTCCGGATCAGCTACGGAAGCCGGGGGCGAACAGCACCACCAGCAGCGCGCTGAGCAGCCCGGCGACGACGATGGCCACCGACGACCAGGTGAGCCGCCGCGCGATCTCCGTGCCGGGAGCCAGCCGCATGGCCAGCGGGATGGCCACCAGCACGCTGGTGGCGGAGGCGATCACCGCGCCGATGCCGGCCACGTCCGGCGACAAGGCCCCCCGGTCGGCCAGGGTGGCCGCCGAGGCGACGGCTCCGGCGCTGGAGACGATGCCGCCGACGGCGCTGACGGCGTAGAACCCCACCGACCCCAAGGCGCGCTGGGCGAGATCGCCGACGACTTGCAGCACGAGGAAGATCAACCCGAACTGCAGCGCGGCGCGCAGCGAGAAGGGCGCTTCCAGTTTCAACTGCGGCGCTTCGCCCGGACGCTCGGGACCGGTGGGGCGGCGGTCGAACACGAGCGGGGCCAGACAGACGGCGAGCATGGCGGCCAGCGGGGGGACGGTGGCCAGCAGCGCGGCGGGAGCCAGCAGCGCGACCAGCACGCCGTTGCGCAGCAGCGAGGCGGCGCGGGAGAGCAGGATGGCCTGGTAGGCGGCGCGGCCGATCTCGGCGTCGGCGGGGGTGTCGCGGGCGCGGCCGATCATCTCGGTGGCGGTGACGGTGCTGTTGATCAGCCCGCCGAGGAACCCGCTGAAGGCCATGCCGCGCGCGCCGTAGAGTTTGAGCAGCACGTAGTTGATGGAGCCGATGGCGGCGATCAGCACGACGGTGCCCCAGGCTTCGCGCGCGTCGATCAACCCCCAGGGGTCGATGCCGTCGTCCGGCAGGGCGGGGTAGACGACGACGGCGAGAATGGCCAGCAGCACGGCGGCGCGCAGTTCTTCTTCCGAGAGATCGAGACTGAATTCGGCGAGCGGACCTTTCCAGGCCAGCAGCGCGCTGGTGGCCACGGCGACGGCGGCCGGGGTGAGGGTGTGCCCCAGGCCGGCCAGGATGCCGGTGAAGCCGACCACCAGCATGGCGACCGAGGTGGTCAGCTCGGTGACGCCGCTGGCGCGCAAGGAGCCGACGTTGAGCAGGGCGACCAGCAACCCGAGCAGCGCCAGCATGGCCAGCGAGAAGGTTTCGCCGAGCAAGCCGCCCATGCCGCCGAGCAGCCCGATGAGGGCGAAGGTGCGCACGCCGGCGTCTTTGCCGCGCCGTTCGCGCTCCAGCCCGATGAACAACCCCAGCGCGAGGGCGAGCCCGAGGCGTTCCAGCGCCGGCAGGTAGGGCCAGATGGTGGCGTCGATGGCGACCTCCGTTGCGTATCGGGCGGGGCCGGTGGATGCCCCCGGTCGCCGTGGGATGGATCGTCGGGTTGGCGCGCCGCGCGGTCGGCGAACGCGGCCGGGGCAGCATCGCCGAGGCGGGGGAGCCGCGCAAGACCGCCGGCGGCGCTGGGAGGGGCGACCGGCGGGCGATGGGAGCCGGCAGGGCGGGGCTGGTGCGGATGACGCGATGCCGCGCGAGATCCTTCGCTCCGCGCAGGATGGCACGGAATGGGGCGCATCAGGAGGACACGCGGGGACGCGGGCTGACGCCGCGAGGGCGGAGAAGGGGCGCGTCAGGATGACACGGATGGCGGCGCTTTCGGATGACACGGGCTGCGTGCGGGATGACACGGCGCAGGGGGACACGGCGGGGAGGTGACATGCGAGGAGGGCGCTGACGGAGAGGGGGCCGGGTGAACTGGGCGGGGCGTGCCATACTGCGGTGGGCGGATCGCGCGGTCAGGAGCGCGGTCCCGAGGGAGGGACATCTCATGAACCATCGCACCACCATTGCCGCGCTGGCGCTGGCGGCCACGCTGGCGCTGCCGGTCGCCGGGTCGGCGCAGCAAAGCGCCCCGGTCGTCACCGATGTCGGCGCGGATTCCTCCAGCATGACCAGCGCCGGAACCGATGGCGGGCTGGTCGGGCGGCGGGGCGACATCGCGAGCATCTTCGGGTTGGGGCGCGGCGCGCCGGCGGAGGCGGCGCGGCCGAATTTGGGTCCGGCTCCGGTGGCGATTGGCCCGGGGGCGACCACCACGACGGCGCCCGGCTCCAGCGCGCCCGCGCTGCCGGGAGCGGCCACGACGACGACCGCGCCGGGTTCCAGTGCGCCGGTGTTGCCGACGACCGCGAGCGAGCCGGCGAGCGGCGAGACCGCGCCGGCGAGCGGGAACGGGAGGCGCACGTCCTCCGGGGCGGCGGCCGGCAACGATGGCTCCACCTCGGCGGGGGCTGGCCCCGGCATGGCGGGCAGCGGCGATCCGGCGGCGGCTCCGACCGATGCGGGGGCGGTTCCAGCGAGCGGCGCGGGGGATTCAGCGGCGGCTGAAGGCAGCACGACGGACGACGGCGCGGCGGACCCGACGGCGGCTCCGGCGGACGAGGGGGCCGCGGCTGAAGGCGGCGCGGCTCCGGCGGACGACGGCGCGGCTCCGGCGGCGGGCGACGACCACGCCGGCCGGCGGGCGGAACGCGGCGAGCGCGCTGGCGATGGCGGAGCCTGCGGCTATCCGACGTGGCTGGACGCCCAGTACGCATTGGAGAAGGATGCCGATCTGGCGGCGACGCTGGACCCGGACGGCGACGGCATCGCCTGCGAGGAGGCGATGTACTAGCGCGCGGCGGTGGCGCGCCCGGAGCCGGGCGGGGGGAGGCGGCATCGCTGGCGAGCGGGCAAGGCGCTCCGGGCGCGGCGATGCGCCTGGCTGGCGGCGGCGACGCCGGAGTGGGCGATGGGCGCGCGGCCGGCAGGAACGACCCGGTCGACGGGGGCGGCGGCGACCCGGGACGATCTGCGTGGCTCGCGTATCTCACGAGTGATTGCGCCGCTTGTACCGATTGTACCGATTGTACCGATTATTCCAACAGGGGAGAGCGCCCGGGGAAAAACCCGGCGGGTGGTGAGCGCGGCGACTGTACCGATTGCGCCAATTGCGCCGATTATCCCAACAGGGGAGACCGCCCGGGAAGAAACCCGGCGGGTGGTGGATGACCCGGCCAGTGGCGGCCGGCGCGAAACCAGTGGCGGCCGGCGCGCCTCACCGCGTGTCATCC
>JADLCW010000292.1 GCA_020847015.1 Thermomicrobiales bacterium
GCAGCGCTTGCCGGAGCGCTCGCCCCGTGGCGTCGTCACCGATAGCGGCGGCCAACCGCACTCGGGCGCCGAGGCGAGCGAGTGCGGCGGCGCTGTTGGCGGTGGTCCCGCCGGGCGCTTCGATCTCTTCCCGCACCGTCGCCTGTTCGCTCAGGGATGGATAGCGGTCGACGATCATCAACCGATCCCACGCAGCGAGTCCGAGAGCGGCGACGCGCGGAGGCCGGTTCACGCGCCCTGCACGAGATAGGCGCGCGCCGGAGCGCCATCGCCGACGGCCAGCTTGAGCGGCAGACACACCAGATCGTACGGGCCTGCTGCGACCTGCGACAGATCCAGCGTCTCGGCGATCAGCACGTCGTTGCCCAGCAGCGTCAAATGGCTCTCCCGGTTGGCTGGTCCATAGGGGCCAACCGAGAGATAGTCGATGCCGATCAGACGCACCCCGCGGTCGACCAGCCAGCGGGCGCCCTCCGGCGTCACCCCGACGTAATCCTCGCGGAAGGGAAGCGGAGACTCCCGATCCCACGCCGCCCAGTCGCGGGAGTTACGGGTGCGTAGCAAGAGTCGCTCCGTGCCGGGCGGGATATTGGCCGCTTCCAGATCGGCCGGTTCGACGCAGGGGCGCTCGTCGGGGATGTGCGCGACCCAGCAGGGGCCGAGCCAGCGGTCGATGGGGATCTCCAGCAGCTTCTTGCCGTCGTCGATGAAGTGCCAGTTGGCGTCGACATGGGTGCCGGCGTGGCTGGAGATGGAGATGCGGCTGACATTGCTGCGGTCGCCCTGGGCGACGCGGGTCATCGGCTCCACGGCGGAGACCGGGTGCGACGGCCACGTGGGAACCAGCGGCGAGAAGGGTACGGTGATGTCGATGACGCGGGCGCCGGGCGCAAAGAGCGGCATGAGACGGACTCCATTCGCGATGTTGATAGTTCGCTCGTCGATGGTCGCATGCGGGGCGAGCCGGGGCAAGCGCCAGCCGCTGCCGTCTGCGGTCGGTCATCCCTGCCCGACCGGGTGGACGGGGATCGCCGCATTCTGATAGGGAATGCGCGTAGTTCGTGGGCGCCGACAGCCCGACATATCCATAGATTTTGGTGCGGCGGCAGTGCGCCGGGATCTCGCGGAGATAGCGGGGTGATGCTGCCCGCGCGGCGCCGGACAGGCTGGCGGAGTTGGCCAGTTCGGATGCACGATCGGGTCGCCGCCGACGCGGGAATTCATGCCGCGCCAACGAGCCGAGGTGAAACCAATGCCCGAGACCACGACACTCGCCGAACGCCCGCCATTCGCGCAGGCCGACTTCACGCGACAACCATTCGTGCTCGCCTGGGAACTCACCCGGGCATGCAATCTCGCCTGCGTCCATTGCCGCGCCGAAGCGCAATTGCGACGCAACCCGAATGAACTCACGACCGACGAAGCGTTGCGCTTTATCGATGATGTCGCCGGGTTCGATGCGCCGCCGACGCTGATTCTCACCGGCGGCGATCCGCTGCGCCGCCCCGATGTGCTGGATCTGATCGGCCGGGCGGCCGCGCGCGGCATTCGCGCCACGCTGACGCCGGCCGGCACCCCGCTGGCCACCAAGGCTCGGTTGGCGGCAGCGCAGGAGGCCGGGTTGAGTCGGGTCGCCTTCAGCCTCGATGGCTCCACGGCCGAGCGCCACGACGCCTTCCGGCGCGTGGACGGTTCGTACGGCTGGACGCTGGACGCCATTCGCGCCGCGGGTGAACTCGGGTTGCCGGTGCAGATTCACTCGACCCTCTGCGAGCGCACGGTGGACGATCTGCCGGCGCTTGCCGATCTCGCGGATGAGTTGGGCGCGGTGGTGTGGGCGGTGTTCTGTCTGGTGCCGACCGGGCGCGCCGAAGCCGGCGACGCCATCTCCGCCGAGCGCTACGAGGAGATATTCGCCTGGCTGGCCGAGCGCAGCCGCTCGGCGCGCTGGGCGCTGAAACTGACGGAGGGCTACCACTACCGCCGCGTGCTCGCCCAGATCGGTCGCGATCCGCTACATCGCCCACCGACCGCCGATGGCGTCGGCCGGGCGCCAGGCGCGGTCAACGCCGGCAACGGCTTCTGCTTCGTCTCGCACATCGGTGAGGTGTGCCCCAGCGGGTTCCTGCCGATTGTCGCCGGAAACGTGCGCCGCGATTCGATCGTCGATCTTTACCAAACCCACCCGCTGTTTCAGGAGCTGCGGAATCCCGATCTGCTGAAGGGCAAATGCGGCGCCTGCGAGTTCAAGCGGTTGTGCGGCGGCTCGCGTTCACGCGCCTACGCTCAGACCGGCGACTATCTGGCGTCCGATCCGGCCTGCGCCTATGTGCCGCCCGGATATTCGACCGAAGCGACGGGTTTCGCCCAGTGAGCCGAGATGCGATCGCGGGCGGCGGTGGCGAGCGCGAGCCGCCGCGCATCGTGGTGGTCGGAGGCGGCATCGCTGGACTGACCGCTGCGTTTCGGTTGTCGCAGCGCCTCCCGGACGCCGACATCGTGTTGCTGGAGCGAGAGGCGAGGCTGGGCGGCAAGATCGTCACTGAGCGGCGCGACGGGTTCGTCATCGAAGGCGGTCCGGAAGCGATGCTGGTCGCCAAACCGCAGGCGCAGGCGCTGTGTCGCGATCTGGAGTTGGAAGACCGCTTGCTCGAACCCAACTCGGCGGCGCGCGGCAGTTCCGTCCTGCGCGGCGGACGGTTGATCCCGCTGCCGGACGGTCTCAGCGGCGTCGTGCCGACCAAGCTGCGGCCGATCGCCGCTTCGCCGCTCATTCCGCCACTCGGCAAGCTGCGCATGGGATTCGATTTTGTGTTGCCGCGGCGGCGCGAGGAGGCCGACGAGGCGCTGTCGGCATTCGTCGAGCGCCGTCTTGGACGCGATGCCTATCGCTGGCTGGTGGAACCGCTTGTCGGCGGCATCTACGCGGGCGACGGGGCGCGGTTGAGTCTGGCCGCCACATTCCCCCAATTGCGACAGATGGAGCGCGATAGCGGTGGGCTGATTCGTGGCGCGCTGGCGGCCCGGAAAGCGGCGCCCGCGCCCCCGCCCGGCCCCCGCCCGTCGCCGTTTCGCGCGCCGCGGGACGGGTTGGGCGAACTGATCGAATCGCTCGCGGCACGATTGCAGGCAGCGGGCGTGCGCGTGGAAACAAACGCGACAGCCGAGGCGATCGTCGCGACCCCAAATGGTGGATTCGTCGTCTCTCGCGCCTCCGGCGAAACGCTGCGAGCGGATGCGGTGGTGTGCGCCGCTCCTGCTCCGGTCGCGGCCGGATTGCTGAGCGAACTCGACCCCGCGCTCGCGAAGGGGCTGGGCGCCATTCCGTACGCCTCGGTGGCGAATGTTTCGCTGGCCTACCCGCTCACCGCGCTGCCGCGTCCGCTCGTCGGGTCCGGTTACTTGGCTCCGCGCGCCGAGCGGCGGCCGATCAAC
>JADLCW010000293.1 GCA_020847015.1 Thermomicrobiales bacterium
CGCAGCCAGATCGCCCCGCCGACGACCGACCATGCCATCGAGATAGTCGATGGCGAGATCGATCTTCGGCAGCAACGCGACGTCTTTGGCATAGCGCGGGTACACCCGGCGCAGACCTTCATCGCCGCTCTTGCGCGTTGTCTTGGGGATGTCCTGGCGGCGGAACGCCATGGCGGGAAAACCTCCTCCGATGCGGGCGGCAGAGGCCGCGCCGAGGCATGCGGGATCGCACCGGCCGGCGCCGGATCAGTCGGACGCGCGCGCCGCTTCGTCCAATCGGCGCTGACGGCGGTCAGGGTCGATCGGTTCGCTGGGTCGTCGCTTGCGAGCGGACCGCCCTTCGGTCGTGCGACGAGTGACCAGTTCGTAGAGCAGCGCCTTCTCGCGCTTCGGCCGCAACACTCGGCCCAGCCGCTGGATGTATTCGCGCGTCGCCGAGGAGCCGCTGACTACAATCGCCACATTGGCGTCGGGCACATCCACTCCTTCGTTGAGCACGCGCCCGGTCACGAGTTTGGAATAGCTGCCGTCGCGGAATCGCTCCAGCACCTGTCGCCGCTCCGGCAACGCCGTGCGGTAGGTGATGGCGGGCAACAGCAACCGCTCCGAGAGCGCGTCGACCATCACGTTGTACTCGGAGAATACGATCGCCTTGTCATCGCGGTGTTGATCCAGCAGTTCAACCACGCGGTCGATTTTCGCCTCGGCGTTGAGGGCGATCATTCGCGCCTGATGGTGGGCGCGCAGCGCCGAGCGAGCGGCGGGGTCGTGGGCGGACCGGCGGATCAGTTCTGCGAACATCGTCTGTGGCCGCCCCAGCGCGTTGCGATGGGCGGCGATATACCAGCGATACTCGGCCATCAGTTGCTCGTAGCGAAACTGCTCCTCTGGCGTCAAATCCACGAACAATCGCTTCTCGGCGTAGTCGGCGATATGGTTGTCGCGCGCAAGTTCGGCCGCGCTGCGCCGATAGACGGTCGGTCCAATGAGACGATCGAGCTGGTGATGACCGCCGTCGGAGCGCTCCGGGGTGGCGCTCAGCCCGAGCCGAAAGGGAGCGTTCACCTTTGCGGCGATAGTCTGGTAGGCCCGCGCCGGCAGGTGATGCGCCTCGTCGACGACCAGCAGACCGAAGCCATCCAGCCGTCGCGTTGGCATCGCCGCCGAGTCGTAGGTGATGACGGTGAGATCGCGCACAGTGCGCTTGCCGCCGCCCACGATGCCGACCTCGGAGAGGGGGTAGCCCAGCCGCTCGGCAAGCGCGCCGCGCCATTGTCCGAGCAACTCGATGGTGGGAGCCACCACCAGCGTACGCAGGCCGAGGCGGGCGACGGCCATCAGTGCGACGACCGTCTTGCCGGCCCCGGTCGGCAGCACGACGACGCCCCGACCATCGTGACGCGCCCACGCGGCCAGCGCCTCCCGCTGATAGTCGCGCGGGATCAGATCGAAGCGAACGGGACGGGCAAGCCCGTGCGCGGCGCGCTGCGCCGCCGACACGAGCGGATCGTCCGGGCTGGCATCGCCATCGCCGGCGTCCTCCGGTTCGCCCGGGTCTCCATCGGCGCCAAGCGCAGCGAACAGATCGTCATCAGACTCCGCAGGCTCATCAACCGCGACCTCGCCGGGTTCGTCGGCTGTTGCGGGCGCGCCGCCCGCCGATGACGATCGCCAGCGGTTCGACCCGCCGCGCCACGCCACTACGCTGCCTCCGGCAGCACGAGCGCCAGCGCGCGCTCGACGACGACGGCGGGAACCGGCGCCGCGACGCGCTCCACCGTCGGCGCCACAACCGGTTCGGGCGCCCGCGGCACGAAGGAGCGGATGTTGCCGCGCAGCACCTGCGCCGCGCCATCGCGCAGTTGCCGCTCGCGCAGCTCGCCGAACCCGTACAGGGCGCGAATCTTGCCCGCCTCGGCAGCGGCCAGCACGTCTGCGGCCGAGTGGACGCCGAGTTCCTCGCGCAGCCGTTGGGCAGTCTTCGGTCCGATGCCGGGGATCTGCATCAGCACCGCTACGTCATCCGGCAGCGTGGCGCAGAGATCGACGTAGAAGCGCAGCCGGCCAGTTGAAAGCAATTCGCCCAGCTTCAGCCGCAGCCGTTCACCCAACCCGTCAAGATCGAGCTCCTTGCCCTTCTTGCCGGCGATCAGCGGCACGGCATCGCTTTCGGGACGAGCCAACAGCAGACGCGCCGCCCGGCGGTAGGCACGGATGCGATAGGGATTGTCTTCGGCGAGTTCGAGGATGGTCGCGACGTTGAAGAGCAGGTGCGCCGCGTCCCGGTTGGTGACGATGGCCATTGGTCTGGTGCCTTTCTGGAATGATTGGGACACGAACTAATGCTCTCATTATACCTCATTTTGCGCATAATGTCGAATTCCTTTGTGCCGCTCAAGTGCTGCGGGCGGTGCGAAAATGGCGAAATTGACCCGGTTTTTCCCCGGTCGCGAGGTCAACTCGGATCGGGAAAGGTCAGGTCGGTGGTGAGACCGGCGTAGCCGACGGTCGTCTCTGGGAAAATCGCCCGCGCGTTGGCGGCGAACGCGCCCGGGTCCGCCATGCCGGGGCTGAAATGAGTCAACCACAATCGCCCAACCTTCGCCGCCGCGGCCAACCCGGCTGCTTCGGCAAAGGTCATGTGCGTGTTTCTGGCGGCTTTCTCCGTATCGGCCGAGTCTCCGTAGGTGCCCTCGCACACCAGCAGATCGACCTCCTCCAGCAGCGGCAGAAAACCAGGCACGGGGCGCGTATCGGTGACGTAGGCGAGCGAGACGCCACGCCGAGGCGGTCCCATCACCTGCTCCGGCTGCGCCGATCTCCTCGCCCATGTCACCATCTCGCCCGCCTGCAGACGTCGCCACAACTCCAGCGGCACGCCGAGCGCCCGCGCTCGCTCCGGTTCGAAGCGCGGCGCGCGCGGCAGATCGACCCGGTAGGCGAGCACCGGCAAAGCGTGATGGCCAGCGGCGACCGTGCCGGTGAGACCGCCCGGCAGAGCGAACACATCACCGGGGGCCAGTTCGCGCACCGCGACCGGGTAGGGCAACATCGGAGCGATGACGCGCAACCCTTCCACCACGCGCAGAGTCCCGGCTGGACCGTAAATGGTCACCAGTTCGTCGCGGTCGGCCCAGGTCAGCGCGTGAAGCAACCCGGGCAACCCGGCGACATGGTCGGCGTGGCAGTGGCTGAGACAAATCGCGCCCAACCGTCGCATCCCCCAGCCGGCGCTGCGCCAGGCGATCTGAGTCCCCTCCCCGCAGTCGAACAGCGTCATCTGACCGGACGAGCGCACGAGCAGACTCGACAACCAGCGGTGCGGCAGCGGCATCATGGCCCCCGTGCCCAGCAGCATCGCCTCGATCATCCACCCCTCCCGTTCGCTCCGCGCCGCGCTCGCCAGCCGGCTAGACTGCCGGCGCCGCAACGTTCGCACGAGGGGGACCGCCATGTCGCCGCCGAAGTCGCTCACGTTGACCCTCACGCTGCCGCTGCCGCCTGGGGTCAACAATCAGTACGCAACGGTCGGCAAGCGCCGCGTGCTGAGCGCCCCGGCCAAGTCGTTCCACCGCGACGTCGCGAAACTCATCGAAGGATTGCGCCGCACCGGCGCGGTGACGCCGGCTATGGAAGCGGCCTTGGGTCAGGCGCTGCTGGGAGTCTATTTGACCTTCTATTTCGAAACGCCCCACCGCCGCGATCTCGACGGCGGACTCAAGATTGCGCTGGACGCCCTCGGCCGCGCGCTCGGCTTTGATGACCGCATCGTGGTCGATCTCCACCTGACCAAACGCATTGACCCGCTGCGACCTCGCCTCGAGGTCGAAATCGAGACGATTCACGACTGGGAATTCGACCGCACCTACGTCTACCTCGGCGACGACGCACCCATCGACGACGATCCGGACTGACGGCCTGTGGCCGCGTGCGCGCCGGCGCGGCACAATTCTGGCAGCAGTCGCCGTTCAGCTTCGGTCCGGCTCGGCAAGTGACCCGACCAGGCAAAGCGAGGGGATCGTTGGACGAACCGCAAACCGCCGCCGACCATGCCGCCCTCGACGCATTCATCGACGATGCCGCGCACCTGCTCGGCGCGGACGGGGCGGCCGAGCCGGCCTTCGATGTCGTCGTGGTGCTCGATTTCGGCAGCCAGTACAGCCAACTCATCACCCGCCGGGTCCGCGAATTGGGTGTCTACAGTGAACTGCTGCCACATGATGTGACCTGGGCGGAAGTCGCTCCGCTGCGACCCAAAGGGGTCATCCTCTCGGGCGGGCCGGCCAGCGTCTACGCGGCTGGCGCGCCGCAGCTTCCCGCCTGGGTGCTGGAACAGGGGTTGCCCACGCTCGGCATTTGCTACGGGCTGCAACTGCTGGCCGAAGCCTACGGCGGGCGCGTGGCCTCCGCCGACCATCGCGAATACGGATCGGCCTCCATCGAGGTGGTCGCGCCCGATGCGCCCCTCTTCGCCGGGTTGCCGCCAACTCTCGATGTCTGGATGAGTCACGGCGACCGGGTGGCCGAGCTGCCCCCCGGGTTCGCGGTGCTGGCCCGCACCGGCAACGCGCCCATCGCGGCCATCGGGCGCGACACCATCGTCGGCATCCAGTTTCACCCCGAAGTGGCGCACACTCCTCTCGGAACCGAGGTGCTGCGCAACTTCCTGGTTCGCGTCTGCGGCGCCCGCACAACCTGGAGCGCCGACTCCTTCATCGATGCGACCGTGCGCGATATTCAGCAGCGGGTCGGTGATGGTCGCGTACTGCTGGGGCTCAGCGGCGGGGTCGATTCGGCGGTGACCGCCGCGCTCATTCACCGCGCCATTGGCGACCGGTTGACGCCGGTGTTCGTCGACAATGGATTGCTGCGGCTCGGCGAGGCCGATCTGGTGCGCGATGTGTTCGCCCGCGCCTTCGGCATGAATCTGGTGTTCGTCGATGCGCGTGCGCGATTCCTGGAGCGGTTGGCCGGGGTGGTCGACCCGGAGGCCAAACGCAAGATCATCGGTGAGACCTTCATTCGCATTTTCGAAGCGGAAGCCGAGCGATACGGTCCCTTCGCGTTTCTGGCTCAGGGCACCCTCTACCCTGATGTCATCGAAAGCGCCACCGCGGCCAATACGGCGGCGGTCAAGATCAAGACCCACCACAATGTCGGCGGGTTGCCGGCCGATATGACCTTCGATCTGCTGGAGCCGCTGAAGTTCCTGTTCAAGGAAGAGGTGCGCGCCGTCGGCCGCGCGCTGGGGTTGCCGGAGGAGATCGTCGGTCGCCAACCCTTCCCCGGTCCGGGGTTGGCGGTGCGCATTCTGGGGGACGTGACCGAGCCGGATCTCGACCTGCTGCGTCGCGCCGACGCCATCGTTCGCCAGGAGGTCGACGCCGCCGGGCTGACCGGTGAAATCTGGCAAGCGTTTGCGGTGCTGCTGCCGATCCGCACCGTCGGCGTCATGGGCGATGACCGCACCTATGGCCGCGTCTGCGCCATTCGCGCCGTCACCAGTCAGGATGCAATGACCGCCGACTGGGCGCGCCTCCCCTACGAACTGCTGGCGCGGATGAGCGGCCGCATCGTCAATGAGGCCGCCGGCATTACCCGGGTCGTCTACGACATCTCCTCCAAGCCGCCGGCGACTATCGAGTGGGAGTAAGCGAAGCGACAGTTCGCCGCCACGCACAGGGCGACCCTGCTAAACTTATGTAAGGAGTTCGTAGCGAGGGCGGCTCAGACCTGCCCATTGCACCCAGGAGAGATTCGATGTCCACTATCGGCGCCCCGGTCACGGTTTACAGCACCTCGACGTGCCCTTGGTGCGATCGCGCCAAGCAGTATCTGACCAGCCAAAACGTGCCCTTCAACGATATCGACGTCGCCAAGAACTACGAGGCGGCGCTGGAGATGGTTCGCGTCAGCGGGCAGCAGGGCGTGCCGGTCATCACGGCCGGCGACGAGGTGATTCTGGGATTCGATCAGGCCGCACTGGCTCGGCTCGCCGAGCGCTACGGCGGTCCGAAGCGGCCGCCGCTGGGGTTGCTGGCCGCCGACGCCGACGAGTACCTCGCCCGCCATCCAGAGAAGGCGGCCAAGACGCCCGAAGGAACCAAGGGCGTCTATGTCGGCAAGATCCGCCCCGGCACCGTCGCCGAGAAGGCGGGACTCGAACCGGGCGACATCATCACCGCCGTGGCTGGCAAGCGCACCCCCACCATGGGCAAGCTGGACGGCTTGATTGACACGCTGAAGGCGGGCGAGAAAGTCTCCGTGCACTACCTGCGCGACGGCAAGGACGAGAACGGCACGCTCCAGTTCTAATCGTGCTTCACGGCCGGCGCGGGTTCTCTTGCGCCGGCCGCTCTCCCCTGTCGGCGCCATTGCAGGCTACGAGGGCGGCCAATCCGCTCCGGCGGGTTGCGCGGCAGTATCGCGCCGGCGGTTTAGCGCTTCAGCCAGTCGATCTCCAGCGCCGCCAGCGCCGCCGCGTCGAGTTTGGGTTCGGCATAGGCGCCGGCCGCGCGCCGCTGGCGCATTGCCTCGTACAGCGTCACCGCGCAGGCGACCGAAATATTCAGACTTTGCACCATGCCCATCATCGGGATGACCAGCGCCCCATCCGCTGCCGCCAGGGCTTCAGGAGTGGCGCCGCGCATCTCATTGCCGAAGAGCAGCGCTACCGGTCGCGTCAGGTCAGCTTCGTAGAGATCGACCGCGTTCGGCGCCAGCGCGGCCGCCAGCACCTGAAACCCCGCCCCGTGCAGCATCGCCACGCACGCCTCGATCGAATCGTGGTGCGTCACCTCGGTCCACTTGGCGACGCCGGCGGACGTCGTGCGCGCGAAGGCCGACGGCCGCTCTTCATGCGTGTAGACCGTGTGGACCCGCTGCACCCCGACCGCATCGCAGGAACGCAGCACCGCGCTGACATTGTGTGGATCGTGAACGTCTTCGAGGATGATCGTCAGATCGGGCTGGCGATGGCACAGCACACTGGCGATGCGCGCCTGGCGACGGTCGGTGCGGGGCCAGCGGCTCGCCTTCACGGGCGATGCAGCGGCCAACTGGCGCCGATCTGCAGCCGCCAACGGTGTATCGCCGCGCGGTTCGCTCACGTTGGTCCCTCGCCGCCCCCTCGCCGCGGCGGTTGATGGCGCCCGCCCCGGCCGCCCTGCGGCGCCCCGCCGTCAGAGCCGGGCTGCGGCGCTTCGCCCGACCGGACGGCAGGAGCGCTTCCCCCGCCGCCTGGGCGACGCCGGCGCTGGCCGCCGAATGTGATCCGCCAGAAGTTTCCCGGCAAATCGTACTGGCAGGGAAGCCATTCTTCACTAAACCCTTTCGCCCGCAATTCCACCACTTCCGGATCGTTCGCACCGCCCTTGTCGTAGCGGTGCTCGCGACCGCACAGCGGGCAACGCGCGGCGAGCATCGCCCGCCCACCAATCACCTGCAATCGCCCGCGCGCTATGGGCAAGTTCGCCACCGCGCCCCCCGAATCGTTCGACCTTCTGCTGGTCCCGCCGACTCCGCACAAGGGTAGTTTGCCGCCGGCCGCGGCAACAACACCGTGTAGACCGCTTGACTGCCTTTGCCATTCGCCGGACCATCCGCCCGGCATTCGCGACCGATCGCCAGCGGACTCACGAGGAAACGGAGCGACGCATGAGTTTTCGGACAACTCCGCACCCATGGGTGGCGGAGCGGCGGGGACGGGTCAATTTCGCGCTGCAGGCGGTGGCCCCGGCGGATGCCGACAACCCCGGCCGGGTGCTGCTACGAGCGGCGCAATCGGCCGATCGCCTCGGCTTCGACGGCTTCTTTCTTGGCGACCATCCGGCGTGGGCGCCCGAACCCTGGTTGCATCTGGGCGCCGCGGCGCTCCTCACCGATCGCGTCTGGCTCGGCCAGATGGTCCTTGCGGCGCCCTACCGCAACCCGCTGTTGACAGCTCGCCTCGCCTCCGACCTCGATCGTCTCGCCGGCGGCCGCACCGTGCTTGGATTGGGCATCGGCTGGAATGCCGCCGACTATGGCATTGGCTCCAACGAGTTCGACCGCATGGGGCTCCCCTACCCGCCCACGCGGCAGCGGCAGGACGCGCTGGAGGAGACGATCGCCATCATGCGCGGGGTATGGGGTTCCGAACCGTTCAGCTTCGCGGGACAGTTTCACCGGGTCGAGGCAGCCAACGTGCCGCCGCCGCTCCAACCGGCGGGTCCGCCGCTGGTGATCGCCGGAGCCGGTGAGCGCACCTTGCGGCAGGTCGCCCGACTGGGCGACATCTGCAATTTCGGCCCTGGCCCCGCTGGCCGCGTTGATACGCCGGATGACGCCCGGAGCAAACTGGCGACGCTGATCGGGATCTGCGCGGAAATCGGCCGGCCGATCGAAACGGTGCTGCCAAGCCATTTTACCCACTGGCTGCTGCTGGCTCCGGACGAGGCAGCCGTCGCGGCCAAGGTCGCCCGGTACTTCCCGAATGGGCTGGATCCGTTCTGGGGCGCCCAACTGATTGCCGGCACACCGGAGCTCGCCGCTGCGTATTACCAAGGGTTCGTGGATGCCGGCATCGACTATTTCATCGTGCAAACACTCGATCCCAGTGACGAGGAAACGCTTGTGTTGGCGACGGAGCGGGTGCTGCCGATGCTGCACCCGCGCGCCGTCGCCTAACCAATCGAGCCGCCGCGCTAATCCGCCAGAAGACCGCCGCGCACCAGTTGCAAATGCGGCGTGCGGGGCGGCTCGACAATCGAGTCGCCAGCAGCCAGCACGGCCGGCAAGCGGAAGTCGCGCCGTGGCGCGTCAGTCGCCAGCAATCGATCCAGTTCACCGATCATGGCGCCGAGCGCGCGGGCGTCGGCGTCGGTCTTCCGCACCGAACCGGCGCTCGTGCCGTCCATGGCGCCAATGAGCGCTCGGCGCAGGAGCGTCGCGTCCTCGATGTCCAAATTCAGACAGACGATGCGCATACCCCCTCCGCCCCGTGACTCACCGTCATCACGAGTCTCCATCCCAACATCCCCGGGCTACCCCACAAGCCCGCCTCCAGCCGCCGACAGCATCGGCCCAACGCGTTGCACAGCGCGTCAAAACCCCGGCAAATACGACCCGTTTGAGAGGCCGCCGGAGCACGGGAGGTTGTGGTAGGGTAGCGGCGCGGAACATACCGCGCAAGTGGGTTTACGGCCCGGCCCGCACCGTCCGGTGACCCTTTGACACGCACAGGCGAGATCGCGACGCCCTTTGGGAAGGGGGTCGGTTGAGGATCGCGCGGCGGATGCAGCTGCTCGGGATGGGGGCTAGCTTGCCGCGCGGGGAGGGGAGCCCGGAATGAGCAGCCGAGTGATGGGCGGCGGGCCCCGGCGCGTGTTGACGGCGGTTGGCGCGGTCGGCGCCGCGCTGGGAGCGGCCGCCGCCGCGGCCGGCCCGCGCAAGCGGCGTGCAGCCGATGATGAGACCCGGGACGACGCCGACGCCAAAACCCGAGGCGGCAAGGGCGGCGGCAACCGCCGCAACGCCGACGATGAGCCAGCAGCGCGCGACAAATTAGCCAATTCCGGGTCGAGCGACGATACGGGGCGCGACACTGGCGGAGGCGGCGGCAAGGGCGAGCGCACCCGCCGCGCCGATCGCGGCGACAGCGACTCCGGCGACGACGAGAAATCACGCCACGTTCGCGGCGACCGCGCCGATCACAGCACGCACAAGCAGCGCGTCAGCGATTCGTCGGATAGCTCCGACGATGACGGCAGCGACGGCCATCACGTCGTGCAGCAGACGCCGGCCGCGCCCGGCGGGACGCCAAACGATGTCGGATTCGCAGACAACGCCTCGATTCTCGACAACAACGGCGACGTCATCGTCGGGTTCGACCCCGGCACGCGCAGCATGGTGGCGCAGTCGGGCGACGTCGTAGCCATCGCCGCGCCGGGTGGTCCGCGCGTCATCATCCGGGATCAGGACGTCAAACCGATTCCCGTCACTGAGCCGAAAAGCGGAGGGGGCGGCAATCAGGGGTCCGGCAGCGGCAATACGGATGGCGGCAACAATACCCACGAGCCACTGAGCTAGCGCATCAACAAGCACCGCCGGGCCGTCAGTGAAAGCTGACGGTCCGCGACGCAGCAGCCGCAGCGATGCTAGGCATCTGGCGCGCGTACGGCCACGAGCACGCGTTCGCGTCTACTTCGTGAGGGTGTTCTTGCCGCGCTGGACCGGCCCGCGATCGACCACCAGACGCAATCGGTGGCGCGGATCGTAGGCGCGGGCGCAATGCCCGCACGACCATGCGCCCCGCGCCCGGCGGGCGATTTGGGCGCGACAGGTCGGGCATTCGTAGACATAGCGCAACCGCCGCCGCGCGACGGGGATCAGCGCCGACCGGATCTCCTCCAGACTGGCCCCGGTCAACGCCGCCACCCGAAGGGCGATGCGATCGTAACCATGTTTGGCGTGGCGGCGCAAATCGCCATCCAGGCGATCGCGCATGTGCACCAGTTCCTCGGCGACGACTACTTCCAACGCCCGCGGCTGACTCAGATCGATCCGCTCCAGATTGATCAACACCGCGTGCTCGCTGCTGCGCGACAGGTAGGCATAGGCCCCGCCCAGCGCACTGGGGATGCGGCGCCCAAGCCATTGCCCATAGGTGGCGCGGCTGGTCGTCACGCGCAGTCGCTCGCGCGGCAGATCCAGGCGATCCAGATAGATTTCGATCAAGCGCGCCGTTTCCGGATGATCGACATCCAGAAGCATGATGGGTTCGGTCTTCCGCATATGGCCTTCATTCCCGGGCGGTCTCCGTTGCGCCGGGAAAGGTACCCTATGGGGAGCAGACTGGATGGTTTGTGGGAATGAGGAGCAATGCGCGAGCGCCAGGCAATCCATCGCCCCCACGTGCTGATCGTCTCGGATGACCCCGGCTTGGTCGGGTTCCTCGGGGAAGGGCTGATCTACGCTGGATTCTGGACCAGCGTCATCGCCAGTGCTTTCCAGGCGCTGGAAGTGTTCCGCCTGCGTTCGTTCGACCTCATCCTGCTCGATGCGGCGCTGGGCGGCATGGGTGCGCCGGAACTTCTGCGGCGGCTGCGCGGGCAGTCCGACCGGGCGACCAGAACGCCTCGCACCGATATCCCGCTCTTCCTGATCGCCGGCTCGCCGCGCGAGGCAGCCGACATCGCGTCCGAAGCCGACGGGGCCGATGGCGTGCTCGCTGCTCCGCTGGAACTGGAGGATCTGGCGCCGCAATTGCTCGCCACGGTGCAGGCATGGCGGGCGCGCCATCCCGATCGCCTGTGGGCCGACGCGGCAGCGCTCGCGGGGGTCGAACCGACCTCGGGGAAACCGACCTGACGCCTTGTCAAGCCGGCGGTTCCATGGCAACGTGAGCGCGGAACCGAGGCGGTCAAACG
>JADLCW010000294.1 GCA_020847015.1 Thermomicrobiales bacterium
CGTTCTTTGACACCACCCGTGCCGACTGGATCACCGCGCTCGACATCAGCGCCTACTCCTTCGTCGCGTCCGCTCAGCGGATTGTGCCGTTGATGCCGAACGGCGGCAGTCTGATGACGATGACCTATCTCGGAGCCGACCGCTACTTTCCCGGCTACAACGTGATGGGGGTGGCGAAAGCGGCGCTGGAGGCCAGCGTGCGCTATCTCGCCGGCGATCTCGGCGAGCGCAAGGTGCGGGTCAACGCCATCTCCGCCGGACCGATCAAGACAGCCGCGGCGCGGGGTATTCCCGGGTTCATCAAGATGTTCAACACGCTGGCCGACGCCGCGCCGCTGGCGCAGCCCTTCGGGCAGCGCAACGTGGCCGACGTGGCGCTGTTTCTGGCCAGCGATCTCTCGTCGGCAGTGACCGGCGAGACGATTTTCGCCGACAACGGCTACCACGCGATGGGCATGTCGCTCCAGCGCGAGGAAGCCGAAGCCGGCGGTTAGGCCAGTTATCGGCTGCGTCGGGGGCGTTCCACGCGGGCGCTTGCAGCGACGGCCGGTCATGAAGCCCACCGCAGACAGGCGTCTGCGGTGGGCTTCATGGCATCGAGCAGCGACCCTTGGCTTGGCGTGGGCGCGGGGCGACGGCAGTCGCCACCGATCGGGTCGTTATCCGAGTGTCTTGCTGGCCCGCGTCAGATATCGCCAGCGCTGCACGGGGTCAGTGACGCCGCGCAACCAGGTCGCCAGCAGATTCAAGGAGAGCGCCGTGAACAGGAGCGCCAACCCGGGGAACAGCACGATCCACCAGGCGACGCGAAGGTACTGCCGCCCCTCGGCCAGCATCAGCCCCCAAGAGGTGTCCGGCGGTTGAATGCCCAGACCGAGGAAACTCAATGACGCTTCGCTGAGAATTAGCGCCGCCGTCTCCAGCGTTGCGAGCACGAGCAGCGGGGCCAGCATATTGGGCAAGATGTGGATGAACAGGATTCGGCGGTCGGAGCAGCCGATTGCCTGGGCGGCCTCCACGAAGGCGCTCTCGCGCTGCGCCAGCACGATGCCGCGCGCCATGCGCGCATAGATGGTCCAGCGGGTGACGGCGAGCACGATGATGACGTTCCAAATACTGGCGCCGAGCGCGTAGAGCACGAGCAGCGCCAGCAGCAACGACGGGAATCCCATCTGGATATCGACGACGCGCATCACCAGATCATCGACGCCGCCGCGCCGGTAGCCGGCCACGAGACCGGCGACGGTGCCGACGACGCCGGAGATAATGACGCTCAGCGCACCGACCGACAGCGAGATGCGCGCGCCGAACACGATGCGGCTCAGGAGATCGCGCCCGAGCGGATCGGTGCCGAGGAGGTGAGGGAGCGCGTCCGGAGCGGCGGCCGGCGTCATGGGCGGTTTGTTGCGGAGCAGCAGATTCTGCGCCATCGGGTCGAACGGGGCCGCCAGCGGCGCGAAGACAGCGGCGAACCCGAGCGCCACGAGGAACACGACCGCCAGAAGGGTGAGCTTGTCGTTGAGCAGCGCGGCGAGATAGACGGTGAAGCCCAGGGTCCGGCGCCGCTGGGCCGGTTCCCGCTCGCGGTCGGCCTCCCGTGCGATGCCGTTGGTCGTGTCCGTCGTCGCGCTCATCCGAAACGCACCCGCGGGTCAGCCCACCCGTAGATGAGATCGACCACGAAATTGACGGTGATGACCAGCGCCGCGATCACCACGGTGGCGGCGACGACAATGGTCAGATCGCGCCGCTCAATCGCCTGGATCAGCAGACTGCCAATGCCTGGCCAACCGAAGATCACCTCGATCACGATCGCTCCGTTGAGCAGCGACGCGACTTCGTGACCGGCCATCGTCACGGTCGGGATGGATGCGTTCTTGAGCGTGTGAAACAGCACGACTACGCGCTCGCTGAGTCCTTTGGCGCGCGCCGTCGTCACGTAGCCATTCGCCAACTCGTCGAGCATCGCCGTTCGTTGGATCTGGCTGATCCGACCCAAGGGCCGGGCGGCCAGCGTCAGCGCGGGCAACACCACGAATTTGGCTCCGCCGAAGCCGGAGGTCGGAAACCAGCCGAGTCCTTCCGCGAAAAAAAGAATCATCATCAGGGCGAGCCAGAAATCGGCGATGGAGAGCCCCGCCAGAGAGAGCACGGTCACGATCCGGTCGGCAAGGGAGCGGGGCCAGACCGCGGAGATGATGCCGAGCGCCACCGCGATGGGGAAGGCGATCGCCATGGTGACGCCGGCCAGGTAGAGCGTGGCGGGCAGCCGGTTGAGGACGATCTCGAGCGCCGGCGCGCGCTGCCACATCGAATCGCCGAAGTCGCCGCGCGGCAGACCGGACAGGAAGTGCCCGAACTGCACGAGCAGCGGGTCATCGAGTCCATATTTCGCCCGCACTGTCTGGATCTGTTCGTCGGTGGCATTGGGATGCAGCATCAGCCGCACCGGGTCGCCGACCATGCGCGTCACGAAGAAGACGATGATGATCAGGCTCGCCAGCACGAACAGCGACTGCAGCGCGCGCCGTATGACATACCCGGCGATGGCTGACCCTCGCTTTCGACTTCACGCGAACGTCGGCGTCTGGCGACGGGGATGCCGCGTTCACGACGAACGCGGCATCCCCCGACGCCTGGAACTAGCTGTAGGACATCTCCTTGAGCAGCATGAAGGCGTCCATGCGCGGCTCCCAGTTCAGATTCGCGACCATGCCGTAGTTGATGACGAGGTGCGCCACCGGGATGATGGCGTATTGCTGCTGGATAAGCGCTCCGAGTTCCTGGTACGCCTTGTCGCGTTCTTCCCCGGTCAGCAAGCGCGCCGCTTCGATCTGCTTCTCGATGTCCGGGTTGCAGAACGTAGAGTCGGAGTCGGGGTTGCACGAGTAGTAGCGATCGATCGAGGCGGAAGCGTCCATCAGTTCGTTGCCGTGCTGCAGGAGCACGATCCAGCCGCGATCCGCGGGAACTTTGTCCTGCCCGAGACCGTAGACCTGAGGGCGGAATTCCGCCGACTCGATCACCTTGCTGGATGCGTTCAACCCGATCTGCTGCAACTGATTGGCGACGTACTGGACGAGCTCGGCTCCGCGCGCCGTGCTGGAGGTCGTGACGAGCGTGATCGGAGCATCGACCGGCACGCCATCGGCCGCGGCTTCCTGGATCAGCGCCTTGGCCGCTTCGAGATCGTACGGGTAGGGCTGGAGCGCGTCGTTGTAGCCAAGCGCCGAGGGCCCATAGATCTGGGTGGCGGCTGTGCTGCCCGGCAGAACGGCTTCCACGGCGGCCTTGACATCCACCGCCTGCGCGATCGCCTGCCGAACGCGAATATCTTTCATGGCTTCGTTCATCGTGTCCATGCGCAGGATCAGGGTTTCGATGCTGGGCACCGACGTGCAGACCGGCACCACCGCGCAGTCCTCGGGGGCGAGATTGTGGGTTGCTTGCGCTTCGTTGGCGACGATCTGGGCGGCGCGCACGGCCGACTCGGTCCGGAAGACGAACGTGCCATCCTGAATGGTGACCGCGCCGCCGGCGTCCTCCGCCTCGTCGCCCCACCAGTCCGGGTTGGCCGTTATCTTGACATCCTGCCCCCGGGTCCATTCGACGAACTTGTAGGGACCAGTGCCGATCGGGTTATCGACCGCCGACTCCGGATCCTCGGTGAGTTGCTTCATGCTTGGCAGCGGCGAGAAGTAGAGGCGAGTCGGCAGGATCGGATCCGGCTCGGCCGTTTTCACGTCGAGCGTGAGATCGTCGACCGCCTCCGCGGTCAACTCCGGACCGAGAATCGCGAGGATCTCGAAGCCATTCGCCGGATCCCAAGTGTAGTTGAGACCGTAGGCTGCGACCTCGGCAGTCAGCGGCTCCCCGTTATGAAACGTCACTCCGGGCCGCAGGGTGAATCGCCAGGTGAGATCGTCGGTACGCTCCCAACTCGTGGCCAGCTCGCCCACCAGCTCGTTCGTCGCCGGATCCCGGTTGGTGAGCGCCTCCATGATATTGCGCAAGATGGGGTGACCGTAGATGCTGAACGAGTTCCAGTTTTCCAGCGTCAATGGTTCGTCGGCGAGAGAAATGACGATGCTTCCGTCGGCCTGCGCCGCAACACTGCGGCTCGCGGCAAGCGACGCTCCGACCATTGGCAACGAGATGCCGAGCGCCGCGGCCTGTTTGATGAGATCGCGGCGCGAGCGCCGGCTCTTACAGAAACCCGAAGCGACCTTCGCTGCCGTTGCCGAACGCTGGCGATCCATGAGCGCAGTCTCCCTCGCGTGCCGTCGTTGGCCGAGATTTCCCGCTCGAATAGCTGCCGTCGGCCCGCATTGCCGACGACCATGCGCCGTCCGGGTCCAAAGCGGACCGACAGCCGATCGCATCACGTTTGCGGAGATGGGTCATGTCGCTGGCGCGAGGCGCACTGCTACGAACGGGTGAACCGCTCGGGTCGCCACTGCTGCTGCGCCGCCGACGGCGGCGTTGAGAAGACGTTCAGGGGATCGAGCGAGATACGAGAGTCAGCACGTCTTCGTGTGCCCTGCATCCCGGCTTGGAGACCTCTCCGGGGAGTTGTTCGGGGGGCATCGCACAGCCTCTGCGTCGGGGAAGGCGTTCCGGCCGAGTGTGAACGATTGCAAGTTTGTACGTCGCTTTTAGCATGCCGAATCGGGTGCGTCAAGCAGACGAGCGACCCGTTCGGGCTGCTGAGTCGTGCAGGTCAACCAGGCTCCGCACCGCCTGGCTTCTGCCCGACAAGGAAATCCCGACCCTGCTTGACATCGTTTTCAGCCCTCGCTATGGTGCGCTTGGTTGGCGCTTCACTCCGTCCCGGCATCGCACGCTTGGCGCTCTCCTGTCACCTCAAGATCCTGGCGGGCTGTCTATGGCCCGATACACGAACCAGTCGTACTGGGATCTCCGCATTCGGGATGGGCCAGACCGACGCCGCCACGGCGTCCGGGCGCGCCAGATCGCGGGAGGGAAGGGAGGAGTCGGAAATGTCGCGTCCGCTGCGCGTGCTCCATTACGTGAACCAGTTCTTCGCCGGCATCGGCGGGGAAGACAAGGCCAACCATCCGGCGGAGATCCGCGATGGAGCCGTCGGGCCTGGGCGGTTGCTGGCCAATCTGCTTGGCGACGAGGGCATCGTCGTCGGCACCGTCGTTTGCGGCGATAACTTCTTCCAGGAACAGCAGGAGCAGGCGCTGGCCGTCGTGCGTCAAGCACTGACGGATTGGACGCCGGATGTGGTGATAACCGGCCCCGCGTTTATCTCCGGCCGCTACGGCATCGCCTGCGCCGAGGTGGCGCGAACTGCGCAGGAGGCGGGCGTCCCCAGCGTAGCCGGGATGAATGCGGAGAACCCGGCTGTCCCGATGTACAGTCAAAACATCTACATTGTCGGCACCGGGCCCTCGCCGGCGAGTATGGAGCCGGCGCTGACCGCGATGGCGCGGCTGGCGGTAAAACTCGGCCGAGGCGAAGAGATCGGCCCGGCTGCCGACGAAGGCTACCTGCCCCGCGGCGAGCGACGACTCGGCTACCGAGCGCAACCGGGCTATCTGCGCGCCGTCGACATGCTGGTCCGCAAGCTGCGCGACCAGCCGTTCGCCAGCGAGGTGCCGTATCAGCCGGTGGACAAGGTGACGCCAGCTCCCGCGCTGTCGAACCTGGCTGGCGCAACCATCGCCCTTGCCACCACCGGCGGTCTCATCCGCCGCGGCAACCCCGATCACCAGCCTGCCAGCAACACGCGCAGCTTCCTGCGCATCGACGTGGCCGACCTTGCCGAACTGTCCCCCAAGGACTTCGACGCCTACCATGCTGGCTACTACAACGCCATCGCCGGCGACAACCCGAATTACATCCTGCCGCTCAGCTACGTGCGTGAACTCGAGGCGGTCGACGAGATCGGCTCCGTCCACTCGACGGTGTACGCCTTGGCCGGGGTGAGCACGCCGGTCGCCGAATCCCGCCGCATGGGTGCGGAGATCGGAGCGGAGCTCGCTGCGGCGGGGGTCGATGGCTGTCTCCTCGTCGCTACCTGAGGGACCTGCAATCGTTGCGGCGCAACGATCGCAAAGGAAATCGAGCGAGCTGGCGTCCCCACCGCGGTGATCACAGCCATTCATCAGTTGCCCCTGACTACCGGAGCGCCTCGCGTCGTCAAAGGAGCGCGGATCGAACACGTGGTCGGCGACCCGAGTCTCGGTCCTGACAAGGACCACGCCTACGGTCTGCAGATCGTGCGCGGTGCGCTGCGCGCATTGCAGATGCCGGTGGATGCGCCGACGCTATTCGATCCTCTGACCATGGACGTTCGCTCGTAATCAGATACGACGGGAGAAAGGGGCGATCATGCGCTTCGAAAGCAAGCGCCTGGAGATGGGCACGTTCCCGGTGCGCGATGTCGTGTTTGGCGACGAGACGCGCTGGGCGGATGGGGTGCTGACCGTCGCCAAGGACGACATTCTGCGCGAGGTGCGGACCAAAGAACCACGCGTCGAGCAGATCGACCTCGAAATCGCCAAGCCGGGTGAGTCGGTTCGGATCTGGCCGGTGCGCGACGTGGTCGAGCCGCGGGTCAAGGTCAGCGGGTCTGGCGTCGCCTATCCGGGCATGTGTGGTCGCGACGTGGCCACGGTCGGCGAGGGCCGCACCCATCGCCTGGACGGAATTGGCGTTGTCGAGGTCTCCAACGTTGTCTGGCATGCCGGCGGCGGCGACCTCAACGATCAGTTTCTCGACATGAGCGGGCCGCTCGCCGAAATGATCCCTGAATCAAAGCTCATCAATGTCTGCGTCGTCGTTGAGCCGGACCCCATCCTCGATGTCACCGAGCAGAACTACGCCGTCCACAACGCCACGCTGCTGGTGGCCGATGCGCTGGCGCGCGCGGTCGCCGACCTCGAACCGCCTGAAATCGAGGTGTTCGAGACCTCGCCGACCGATCCTCCGCTGCCGGCGGTCGTCTACGTCCAGTGCACCCACTCGCCGCAGGCGATGTCGAATTCGCCGAAGACCTTCTGCGTCAGCACCTACGGCATGCCGCAACTGATGTCGCCCTGGATCCTCCATCCCAATGAGATCATGGACGGCGCGATCAACGGCCCATACCGCACGATGTTCGCGACCTCCTGGACGGTCGCCAACAATCCGATCGTCAAGGAACTCTACGCGCGCCATGGCGTCGACCTCGACTTCCGCGCCGTAATCGCCTTCAAGACGGAATGGACGACGCAGCGCGAGAAAGAACTCATGGCCGCGCAAGCCGCCAAGATGGCGAAAATGCTTGGCGCCGAGGGCGCCATCGTCACCTGGGATGCTGGCGGCAACGAATTCATGGAAGTCATCTACACGGTGCGCGCGCTGGAGCGAGAGGGCATCCGCACCGTTTTCCTGACCAGTGAGGACAACCCGGCGGGCGGCGCACCGACGATGCTGGAGCCGCTGCCGGAAGCGGACGCCATTGTCAGCACCGGCTATTTCCACAGCTTGCTCATCGACGAGCTGAAAGAAAAGCTGCCGGCAGTGAATCGAGTCATTGGCAACCCGGTCAAGATCTACGAGCGGTCGCCGGTCGGCTCGATCATGGAAGTATCGGGGTTGGAGGCGCGGGACTCGACCTATGCCCCGCACCGATTCGACGATCATTACGGCTGGACGCGGTTGAGCACCTTCGCCTACTGAGCGAAGTTCGATCCGAATGCGCTACGCCGCAGGACCCGCGAAACTGCGCCCTCGGTCGGCCGGGAGAGGATTCAGCACGTTGGAGCATCCAGTCATCTCCGCAGCCAGCTACGTGCTCTGCCATACGCCGCAGATGGTTCGATACGGGTCGAAGCCGTCGCGCGAGATCGCGAAGGACGGACAAGGTGTCGCCGATCGGATTGGCGGGGCGCTGCGCTCGTTTGACGATGCGGTGGCGTACCCGCCTAATCAGGTGTTCATTGGCAACACGTCGCCCGCTGACCTGCGCGAGCGGGAGCGGCCGTGGTGGCGCCATCCCGTCGCCGATGCCTCTCGCTTCAGTTCATGGGGCGAGATCATGCCCGAGATCGAGTTTCTCGGGCTGCTGAAGGCCGCCGACCAGTTCGACGTCGTGCATCTGCGCGCGGACGCGGCGAGCGATATCCAGCAAGCGCTCAAGCGACACCCTTTGGGGCTCGCTGTCGAGGCGGAGCGCGTGATTGGGGTTCCTCCCGAGAAATTTGACCACCTGACGCGGCAACCTGGGAGCCTGCCGCTCTATCTTGACGGCTATTCGGGACCAGTCGGCTGCGTCTTGGTCGGTCATGACGAGGATACGAATCTGGTTGCCCATATTCTCCTGGAGAACCTGGCGACCAAAGCATCCGCGGCGCTTGCCGTGCGTCATCTCATTGCCGAGCATGGGCTCGATCCTGCCTCGATCCCCTACGTGCTCAACTGCGGCGAGGAAGCCGTCGGGGATCGCTACCAGCGCGGCGGTGGCAGCCTCTCCAAGGCGATCGCCGAGCAGGCGGGGTTGACCGACGCCTCGGGTTCCGACACCAAGGCGTTCTGCTGCGCCCCGGCGCACAGCATTGTTGAGGGCGCCGCACTGGTGCAGGCGCGAGTTTTCGACAACGTGCTGGTCGTTGGCGGCGGCTCCCTGGCCAAGCTGGGCATGAAGTTCCGCAGCCACGTCGAGAAGGAGATGCCGATCCTCGAGGATGTCCTGGCCGGGGTTGCGATCCTGATCGCTCCCGACGATGGGCATAGTCCGCTGATTCGGCTCGACACCGTCGGACGGCACCGCGTGGCGTCGGGAAGCTCGCAACAGTCGGTCATGCAGGATCTCGTGCGCGATCCGCTGCGGCGAGTCGGCTGGCGCTTTACCGACATCGATCTCTACGCCACCGAGATGCACAACCCCGAGGTGACGGAACCGAGCGGGAGCGGCAACGTGCCCGACCGCAACTACAAGATGATCGCGAGTTTGGCAGCGCTTGACGGTGAGATCGGACGGGACGAAATCGCTGCCTTCGTCGCCGAGCGAGGGACGCTCGGGTTTTCTCCGACGCAGGGACACATCGCCGCGGCAGTGCCGCTCCTGGGTCACGCGCTGCGCGATCTGAAGGAAGGCCGGTCTCGCCGCGTGTTCTTTTTGGCCAAGGGCAGCTTGTTCTTGGGCAAAATGACGAACATGTCCGACGGGATGTCGTTCGCGATCGAAGGGAGGGAGAAACCCAGCGACTGATGGCGCAAACAGCGGAAACGAGGAGGCGAGTCGAATGCTGCGTGGAAAGAAGGCGATTATCATTGGCGAGCGCGACGGAGTAGCCTCGCCGGCTATTGAGGCATGCTTGAAGACGGTCGACACCACGGCGATCTTCAGCCTCACGCAGTGCTACGTCTGAACGGCGGCGGGCGCCATGGACCTGGAAGACCAGGGGCTTCTCAAGCGCGTTATCGATGAGCAAGGCACCGAGAACGTTATCGTGGTTCTCGGGTCGCCGGACGAAGAGAGCGCGCGGGTCTACGCCGAGACGGTGACGACCGGAGATCCATCCTGGGCAGGTCCGTTGGCCGGGGTCTCGTTGAGACTCCCTGTCTACCACATCCTGGAAGACGAAGTTCGGCAGGAAATCGACCCGGCGGTCTACGAGGAGCACGTCGCCATGATGGAGATGGTGCTCGATACGCCGGAGATCACCAAGGCCGTTCGAGACGTTCGCGAAAAGGGGTCGGATCTGGACTAGGAATCATCGTCGGTGGGCCGGTCGCTCCACCCGGCGGAAATGCCGAAACGACGCAACATCATTTAACAATAGCGTCGAATCGATACGAGTGGAGAAGATGGGATGACGATCGCCACGGGAGATCAGGCGCCTGCGTTTGAGCTGCCGGTCGGGGAGAGCGAGCAGACGCTGCGGCTTGCGGACGCGCTTGAGAGCGGCCCCGTCGTCGTCGCGGTCTACAAGTCGTCGTGTCGGGCGAGCAAGGTCGCGCTGCCGGTATTGCAGAATCTCCGTGACTCGTACACGGAGGCGCGCTTGGCGGTCTGGGGCATTGCCCTGGATTCGCCGAACATTACTGGGTCGTTCGCCCGGCGTTTCGGCGTGGACTTGCCGCTCCTCATCGACGAGGACGGCTACCCGACCGCACAGGCGTACGGAGTGAGCGAAACTCCCACGGTGTTCCTGATCGCCAACTCCGGGGATGTCGTATGGCAGACCGTCGGATTTGACGCGACGGCAATGGAGCACTTGAGTCGAGAGGTTGGGCAATTGCTCGACGTGCCGGCCGTGAGTCTCAGCGCAAGCCTGGCCGATCTGCCGGACCGGGTCCCCGGCTGACCCGTGAAGTATCGCCCTAGGTTCTAGGGCGCATCGCAGCGAACTGCCTGTTGCGCATGGGGGTGCGCGGCGACGCGCCGATCACCCCCGAAGCCCATCCGGCCGTCACTCAGTTCGTGACCTCGATCGGCAGACTCACTCCCGAGTCGCCGTGATCCAGACCGTGACAAGCCAATTGATAAGCCCCCGGCGCATCGAACCGCCACAGCAGCATACCGGCCGTGCTCGACGCCAGTGGCGCGCTGCGCGCGATGCGGCCGCCATCGGTCAGCGGCTGCGCGGTGAGCGAGCCCTGCGGCTCGATGATCAGTTCGTGTCGTTCCGCTCCAACATTGATCGGCGCGAAGGCGTAGGTCGTGCCCACCGTGAACGTGGTGCGCTCGGAGAACACCGCATCGTCACCGACCTCGACGATGATCACCGGCGTGTTGCCGGACGGCGCGGCGATCGCCGTCGCGGCCGCCCCGCCGATGCTCGCGACCGCGAGCGCGGCCCCTACGACGAGCAACTTTCCCAGATGCACGACCTGCGTACGCTGTTGCGATGCGATCATGGCTTGGCGCTCCTGGCGAACGGCGTCGATCCGGTGGCGCGTCGTCGCGCCGTGGTTCCCAACTGCGCTCATGATCGCGGAGAGAGATTAGGAAAAAATGTGAAGCGAGCGGCGGAGTGATGCACTCCTGCCGCTCCCGTCGAGTGGGAACGCGGTCGATGCGCGCGTGCCGGATAGGGATGGGACCGCCCATGCTAGGATGCGGCGGCTGTCAACGAGTCTGGATCCGACCCAACGATGGGCGGCGACGTGAAGGAGATCCCGACGTGACGACTATCGATTGGAGCGTTCTGAGCGGTCCGCGCGTATCGCGACGCACCCTGGCGCGATTGGCCGCCGCGAGTGGCGCAGCGGCCTACGCGGCCCGGCTGAGCTCCCTGGAATCGTTCGCCGCGCCGCGCGTGCGGCTGCAGGAGCCAACCCAGGGCGGGCGCCTGCGCGTTGGCTTCGTGATGTCCCAGATCGTCACGCTCGATCCGCAACAACTCGCCCAGGGCGTCGTGGCCGGATCCATCCTGCCGAACCTCTTCTCCAGCCTCGTCCAGTTCGACGAGACGCTGGGGCTGATCCCCGATCTGGCCGAGTCGTGGGAGGTGACGCCGGATGGACTCGGCTACACCTTCACCCTGCGCGAAGGACTCACGTTCCACAACGGCGATCCGCTCACCTCCGCCGATGTTCGCTATACCTACGAGCGAACGACAAATCCCGACTTCGCCTCGCCCCATGCCAACAAGCTCGCGCTCGTCGATTCGTTCGAGACCCCCGATGAGCGCACGGTGACGTTGACCCTCAGCGCCCCTTTCGCTCCCTTCCTGGCCGTGGCCTGCACGCGTGGGCCGGGGCGCGCGCTGACGCCAGTGCCGAAGCGGGCGGTCGAGGAGATGGGCGACGAGCAATTCGGGATGACACCGGTCGGGTCCGGCCCATTTGCGATTGTGCCGGAAAGCGCCGAGGTTGGGCGCGGATTCGAGATGACCGCCTTCGAGAATTGGTACGGGGGACGCCCCTATGTCGACGCCGTCGAGATTCGTCTGATTCCGGAGGCCTCCAGTGCGGTGAGCGCGCTGGAGGCGGGCGATATCGATGTGGTCGACCCGGCGCCGGCCACGCTCTTCGCGCAATTGAAGGACAACCCCGATCTCACCGTCATGGAAGGACCGAGCACGACCTGGCGCGGTCTGGTGATGAACCGGGCCCGGCCGCCTTGGGACAATCTCGATGCCCGCATGGCGGTCGCCAAGGCGCTGAACCGACAGGAGTTCGTCGACACCGGATTCTTCGGGCTGGCGCAGCCGTCGGTGGGAGCCATCGCTCCCGCCTTTGCCTGGGCGTACCAATCGCCGGACGAGGTCGAGGATCCCACCGCCTACGATCTGGAGGCGGCCAAGGCGCTGGCGGAAAAGGCCGGCATCCTCGGAGCCAAGCCGGTCATCATCTCCTCGGAGGAGATTGGGCAGCGGCCGACCGAGGTGCTGCGAACCCAACTGGTCGCGCTCGGTCTCGATCCGCAGGTCGATTTCCAGCAGGCCGCCGCGTTCAACGAGCGCTGGCAAGCGAGCGACTTCGACATGTTCCTCCACGGCAGCGTCGTCGATGCTGATCCGGACGATGGCAACTGGAATTTCTTCCATTCAGAGGGACCGTGGAACACCTACGGGTTCGCCAACGAGGAGGTCGATCGCCTGCTGCTGGCGACCCGCGAGACCAACGACCAGGCCGAGCGGGCGAAGTTGTTCCAGGAATTGCAGGCGATCTACCGCAGCGATGTCGCGGCGGGTTTCGCCTATCACCCGAAGGACCTCGTGGCGATGTCGGCTGCGGTGAGCGGGTTGCCGGCGATCCCCGAACAGCGCTACTACGAGAAGGTGTCGATCGA
>JADLCW010000295.1 GCA_020847015.1 Thermomicrobiales bacterium
CGACGTGAAGGTGGATCCAAACCGGCGGGTGCCCGGCTTCGAAAGCTGGTGGGATGTGCCGGTGGCCGAGGTGTCGGGGCGCGCCGGGGTGCGCGAGGCGCGCGCCGGCTACATCGACAAGCGGACCGCGGAGCGCTTTTTCCGGTAGCCGCGCATTCCGGCGCAGGCGGCGGGTCGGCCTCGATGTCGGGGCCGGCCCGCTCGTGGTTGTCCTGCTCCTCGTCGCGGAGACGCGCGCTCCCTATCCCTTGACCGCGCCGCCGGCGCGCAGCCGGGCAATCTCTTCGTTGCCGGCAGCCATCGCCCGGGTCAGGAAATCCAGCACCAGTTCCAGGTCTGTCTCGTCGTACTCGGCCAGCAACCGGTCGATGGCCTCCGACAACCCCGCGTAGGCGGGTTCCAGATCGCGCGCGATCGCCTCCTCCACCGCGCGCACGATCACTCGGCGCCGGTCGCTGGGGTCGGCTTCGCGGCGCGCGTAGCCCAGGCGCTCCAGGCGGTCGACGAGCCCGGTCACCGCTCCGGTGGTCAACCCGGTCAGCTCGGCGAGCTGGCCGGCGGTCATCGGTCCGTTCATGACCAGCAGATCGAGCGCCTCCAGGTCGGCCGAGCGCACCCCGACGCGCTCGGCCACCGCTTGGCTGACGAGCACCGCCCCCGCGCTCATCCGCCGCAGGGCATGGCGCAGCGAAACCGCGACGGCCCGATCGTGGATCGCGGTTGACGTGGGCGGCTCGTTCATTTATTCTCCAAGATGTTCATTGACTAAGATATATTGCCAGTCAATGAAATCGTAGCAGATCGCGGCTGGTTGGGGGAACCGCTCCCGCCGGCTGGCCGCGCAGCCGAAGGAACTGCAATGCCGTCCACGACGCAACGCCAGATCGACCATTCGGTCCCGGACGCACCCGTCGCCATCGTCGGCGCCGGCGTGGTCGGGCTCTCGGCCGCCGTGTTTCTGGCGGCGCAGGGGATTCCCGCACTCCTCGTCGAGCGCCACCCCGATTTGCTCAGCCACCCGCGGGCGCGGGGCTTCACCCAGCGCACCATGGAGTTGTACCGCCAGGTTGGGCTGGAGGCGACCATCCGCGCCGCCTTCTACGCCTCCGGAGCGTTTTCCTTTCACGCGATTCAGGCAGATACGCTCGCTGCCGATGCCTACCAGCCGGTCGAGGAGATCGCTGAGGACACGGTCGATGACCTCAGCCCGGCTCCCTACGCCCCCATCGACCAGGACAAACTGGAGATCATTCTGCGCGAGCGGGCGCGCGAACTCGGCGCCGATATCCGCTATGCGACCGAGTTGACGAGCGTTGCCCAGGATGCGGCCGGCGTGAATCTCGACCTGCTGGATCGCGCGACCGGTGCGCGCTCGACCATGCGCGCGGGATACCTCGTCGCCGCTGACGGCCACCACAGCCCGGTGCGGCGCGCGCTCGGCATCCCGGTCGAGGGGCCGGGGACGTTCTTCGCAGTCGCCACGCTGCTGGCGAGGGCCGACCTGCGCCCCGCCCTGCGCGGTCGCCCGGTCACCATTGCCTATCTGAGCCGGCCGCGCCCGGGCACGGTGCTGATCGGTCTCGACGACGATGGGACGCGCTGGGTGTTCGGCACAGGGTTCGATGCGGAACGCGGCGACACCCTGGAGGCGTTCTCCGGCGACGTCGGGGCAGCGTTGATCCGGGAGGCGGCTGGCTTGCCGGATGTTGATGTGACCATCCTGCCCCAGATTGCTGGCACGGATATCAAAGCGATGGCTTGGCCGATTGGTGCGCACGTGGCGGCCCGCTTCCAGCAGGGCCGCGTCTTCCTCGCCGGCGACGCGGCCCACATCGTGCCGCCCACCGGTGGGCTGGGCGCGAACACTGGCATTCAGGATGCCCACAACCTGGCCTGGAAACTCGCCATGGTCGCCCGCGGCCAGGTCGGACCCGCGCTGCTGGCCACCTATGACGCCGAACGCCGCCCGGTCGCTCTCCTGACGATGGAGCAGGCGCTGGCCCGCTGGTCCGCCCGGATGAGGGTCGGCGGGGAGAACGACGCGCCGCCGCTGGTGGAGTACAGCGCGGTTGCGTTTGGCTACCGCTACCACTCCGGAGCCGTATTGGGCGGCGACGACGGTTCGACCGCGTCGTTCGTCTCAGCCTCCCGGCAGGCCGCCCAGCCCGGCACCCGGGCGCCTCACGTCTGGCTGCGGCGAGGGGACACGCCGGTCTCGACCATCGACCTCTCCGGGTCTGGCTTCGCGCTGCTGACGGGGGAAGATGGCGGGGCATGGATGGCGGCGTTCCGGGAAGCCGCCGCGCACGCCGGCGTCGAATTGGCGGCATGGCGGATCGGCCCGGCGGGCGATCTCGTCGATGAGGGCGGCGCGTGGGCGCGGGTCTGGCAGGTCGGCCCCAACGGCGCCGTGCTGGTGCGACCAGACGGGTTTGTCGCCTGGCGCTCGGACGAGGCGAGCGATGCCGACCGGGAGCGGGAGGCCGCGCGTGCGCTGGCGATGATCCTCGGTCTGCGGTCCAAAATCGCGGTCTGACGGGCGAATGCACGAGGTGGTTCAGGCGGGCAGGAGGCGACCGGCGGCGCGCCTCTCGCCGCCCACCAGCCCGCCAAGCCGGGCGGTCCGCTACGATAGAAGCGAGATGTCCGCCCCCGCGTAGTGCCGGAGCACGCCCATGCCCGAACCGCCATTGCCAACCATCGAGCCGCTGGCCCCCCGGGTCGGGTTCTACGTCGGCTCCATCGTCGGCGGCATGCGCGACGGCGCCCTGCGCTGGGCCGATCTCGCCGCCATGGCTCACCGCGCCGAAGAGATCGGGTTCGATTCCTTCTGGTTGCCCGATCACCTGCTGTTTCGCTTCCCGGACGAACCGGCGCACGCGCCGTGGGAATGCTGGTCGCTGCTGTCGGCGCTGGCCGCGACGACGAACCGCCTGGGCATCGGGTCGCTGGTCGTCTGCACCGGCTACCGCAACCCGGCGCTGCTCGCCAAGATGGCCGACACCGTGGACGAGATTAGCGGCGGGCGGTTCACGCTGGGTCTGGGCGCGGGTTGGCACGAACCGGAGTTCCGCGCCTTCGGCTACCCCGTCGATCGACCTATCGACCGTTTCGAGGAGGCGGTCGATCTGATTCGCACGCTGCTCCGGGAGGGGCGCGCCGACCACCACGGGCGCTATTACGACGTCCGCGAGGCTGAACTGCGTCCGCGTGGGCCGCACCCGCAGGGACCGCCGCTGCTCATCGGAGCGCTGGCCGGCAAGCCGCGCATGCTGCGGCTGGCGGCGACCTACGCCGATGTCTGGAACGGCTGGCTGGTGCACGGGCGCAGCTACGCCGATCGGGTTCCGCCGCTGCGGGCGGCCGTCGACGCCGCCTGCGTCGCCATCGGGCGCGACCCGGCCACGCTGCAGCGCACCATTGGCATTGCCGTAGACCAGCGGCCGGGCGCGGCGCAGCCGCCGGCGCGCGCCCATGCCGGGCTGGCGCCGGACTCGTCGCCCCCGGTCCGGCAACCGCTGACGGGCGCGCCGGAGGAGATCGCGGCGGAACTGCGTCGTTTCGCCGCACAGGGCGTCGCCCTGGTGCAGGTCGCGCCGGTCATCGACGGGGTTGCCGGAGTCGAGGCGATGGCCCCGGTGCTGGACCTGCTGCG
>JADLCW010000296.1 GCA_020847015.1 Thermomicrobiales bacterium
CGAACGGGTTCGAACCGCCCTGCCCGGAAACGCCGATCAGGCGCTCGACGTTGTCGTAATACGGCTCCAGGTCTTCGTAGGAGAGCGGCCAGTCGACCAGCGTCGTGCCTTTCGGCAGCATCGCTTCGCCATAGCGCTTCACCGTCGTCGAACGCACCTTGAAATCATCGGCGCGGAAGCGCCAACTTTGGGTGCCGTAGTGGACGCTGGTGCCGCCGACCATGTTTCCCATATTGATCGGCGGGATCGGCAGCGGCTCGATCGGGGAGTTGACGTTCGGCCGCCAGGTGGGTATCTCCTTGTTGAATTTGGGTTCGCCGTCCCAGTGGAGGATGTAGCCCGAGATCTCGTCGTCGTGGGCCAGGAAGTCGGCCTTGTCCAGACGGGGGCCGGCTTCGAGCCCGACCACGTTGATACCGGCGCGAGTCAGAACGTAGGACGCGATGCCGCCGGCGGCTCCCAGGCCGATGATGACGACGTCGGCTTTCGGCAGTGGGGTGCTCACCAGCCCTTCCCTCCGTACTTGGCGACCGAGATGTGCTCGGGAGCGACGGTCGCCCCGATGTTCTGATCTTTCGATGTCCAAATCAGTTTGATGCCCGGGTAGCCGATGAGATTCCAACCCGCGAAATCGCGGTTGCCCCCGTAGACCGGGTCGCCGAACATCCCCTGCCGGGTGTGTTCCAGCAGTAGCGCGAAAAATCCGTCCGGCGCGCCAGCGAGTTCGCCGCGTTCGGCGTCTGTCAACAGCGCATCCTGCCGGTCGGCGGCGGCTGCGGCAAACCTGCCGCTGGCCGCCTTCGCCAGCGCGGCGAGCCCGGCCCGATAGGTCGGCAACAATGCCGCGTTCGCCGCGGCCAGCGAGCGATCGATGAAGATGTGGACATCCGCGTCGTCGGCTCCGGGGCCAAGATCGTCGGTGGGAATCAGGCGACCGACGGCTGCTTTCAGCGTGGACATCTCGTCAGCCGTGAGAGCGACCGGGGTGGATGCCGCGGCGGATGGGTCGTGCGGGTCGCGCATGTGGGCGCGCTCCTTTCCGATCGATATGGGGGCGGATCGCTGGCGCCGGCAGGAGAGGCGCCAAAACATCGCCGGCGGCGCGGTTGTTCCGCCGACCGCCTCGATGGGCGCGGTGGCGCAGGAGCGGCGCCAACAGCGCTGCATTGGGTGTGCCTATGCTACCCGCCGGATGTCGCCCCGCACGTCAACGCAGCGTGTCGAGCGCGTGCCGCGCAAGCGACAAGGCGACCAGGAGCATCATCGACCCGGTCAGCGTGCCCATGTGGTGCAGCAGCAGTTCGCGCCACCGATCGAGCAGCAGCGCCGAGCCGCGCTCCTCGGACAGCGTCATGAGCAGCGGTCCGAGAATCGCGGCGCTGGCGATGGCGATGAGCGCCGCCGCCACAATCGCCGATTGGATTCCACCAAGCTCGGCGACGGCGATGCGACCGGACATGGCTGCCAGCAGCGCCAGATTCTTGAGACTGACGATCGCAAAGAACGCCCCGAGTCCAAACGCGCGCGCCTTGCCGAGATTGCCGAGTGCGCGCAGCCAGCGCGGCGGCTCCGGCGTATCGTCACGGCGCGTGACGAGCGCGCGCAGCCCGAACAGCAGCAATCCGACGGCGATCGCCAACTCTCCCCAGGCTACGATCGGGCGTGCGTCAGCGACATGGCCGCGCACCTGCCAGCCAGCCAGCGCCGTGCCCAGACCGATCAGCAACGCCAACCCCAACACCCATCCGGCAAGATAGACGCCGCCAAGGCGACGCCGCTCCGGCCCGGTCAACAGCATGATGCCAGTAATAATCGCCGGCGGATTGACGGCGATTCCGATGGCTGCCGGCAGGTTGATCAGGATCGTTCCGAGCACGCCCTCTCCCCAGTCCGGCCGCCTGAGCGGCCCGCCGCTCCCCCGTTCAGTCGTCGACCGGAGAGTCGAAGCCGAAAGCCGGTCGCGTGCGCAGGTTATAGCGCAACGCAGTCACCCGACCGGTAAACACGATCGCCACCGAGATGATGCCGGCAGTGCCGCCGTAGAGTGAGAGCTTGCGCGTCAGCAGCAGAAAGATGAGGCAACCGGCAAGCGCGGCGAGCGCCGATGGGACACCCGGTTTGAAGATATCCGGCTCCCGCCCCACCAGCACATCGCGCAGCACCCCGCCTCCAACCGCGTTGATGACCCCCACGAACACGGCGGCTGGCAAGCCCAAGCCCACTCCGATCGAGATCTGCAGACCCACCAGGGCAAAACCGCCGATGCCGGCGGCGTCCACCGCCACGATGAAGTGATCCAGATGCGGCCAGCGCTCGATATGGCTCCCGAGCATCCACACCGCCACCGACACCGCAACAGTGATGATGATGTAAGCGGGGGTTCGCAGCATCTGCGGCGGACCATCGTTGATAAAGATGCCGTCGCGCAGCAGACCGCCGCCGGTGGCGCTGACGAGGGCCACTATGGCGATGCCGGCGATGTCGTAGCGCAGCCGCGCCGCGAGCAGCGCGCCGGAGAGCGCCCAAAGCAGCGTGGCTCCGTATTCGAACGCCAGCGGCAGACGAAACGCGAGATCCGGAGTCACTCCGTCGCTCCCTGCCCCCGGCCGCTTCGGTCGCGCCACCAGCCGATATGCCAACCCGAGGCATTCTAGCGCGCCGCCCGCGCGGCGCCGCGTTTCCCGCCATCGCACCGTTACCGAAACCGCCTGATTCGGGATTGCCGCCCG
>JADLCW010000297.1 GCA_020847015.1 Thermomicrobiales bacterium
GCCGGGGCCAGGCACACGAAAGTAGTCCGGCGCGTGCGCCGGAGGCGGGAGGCGCCTCATGACGCGAGCCGTCGCCAGATCGACGAACTTTTTTCGGGCGGTCGTCGAGACCTGCCGTCGGAGACGCCCGTCCAAAGCTGTCGATTCGACCGGGCAGGAAGTTTCGGGCATCGAGCTGCTAACCCGTGCCCTGGTGCTGCGCCGTCTGCTGCGCCGCGGCGTACTGTCCCCCGACGAGGGGCAGGTCGCCTTGCTGCTACCGCCCTCGGTCGGCGCGATGGTCGCCAATCTCGCGCTCGCGCTGGATCGGCGCGTCACGGTAAATCTCAACTACACGCTGTCGGCTCCCATGCTGAATGCTGGTCTCGCCGAGGCCGGCATCCGCCACATCATCACGAGCCGCCGCTTCGCCGAGCGAGTTCCCCTCGATCTGGACGCCGAGCCGATCTATCTGGATGATCTCGCCGAGCGCCCGACCCGCATCGACAAGGTCATCGCCGGGTTGCAAGCTGCCGCGCTTCCGGTTGGCGCGCTGCTGCGGCTGCTCGGGTTGGATCGCGTCGACGAGAACGAGGTGATGACGATCGTGTTCACCTCCGGCGCCACCGGAAACCCGAAGGGGGTGATGTTGACGTACCGCAACATCGTCGCCAATCTCGATGCCGTCGATCGCGTCATCCGCTGGCGGCCGACCGACGTGCTGCTGGGCGCGCTGCCATTTTTCCATTCGTTCGGCTCGACCATCACCTTGTGGGGGCCGCTGATGCGCGATCTTGGCGTCGCGTATCACGCGAACCCACTCGATGCGCGGGGAATTGGCGCACTCTGCCGCGCGCAGCACGCCACGCTGCTGGCGACGACGCCGATGTTCCTGCGCGCCTATCTGCGGCGCGGCGAGCCAGCGGATTTCGCCTCGCTCGATGTGGTCGCCGTAGGCGCCGAGCGGCTCCCGAGCGATCTTGGCGATGAGGTCGCGCGGGCATGGGGGGTGCGTCCTATCGAGGGCTATGGAACGACCGAGATGGCGCCGCTGGTGGCCGCCAATACGCCGCCCAGCCGCTCGCGGAACGACGCGGCGGCGACGCGCCGGGAAGGAACAGTAGGGCGCCCGGTTCCCGGCGCCCGGGCGAAAGTCATTGATCCCGCCACCGGCGCCGAAGTCGGTCCGGGCGAGCGCGGTTTGCTGCTCGTGACCGGTCCCAGCTTGATGAAGGGGTATCTCAACCAACCCGCGGCCACCGCCGAGGTCGTCCGGGATGGCTGGTACGTCACTGGCGATATCGCCTCGATCGACGCCGACGGGTTCATCACCCTCGTGGATCGGCAAAGCCGATTCGCCAAGATCGCCGGCGAGATGATTCCCCATGCGATGGTGGAAGATGTCCTCAATGCCGCGCTCGGGGCGGGTCCCGGAGCCGCCCCGAACGTCGCGGTCACGTCCATTCCCGATCCGATTCGCGGCGAGCGACTGGTGGTCATCCACACCGAGCGAGACAAGACGACGGAGGAATTGCAACAGGCGCTGGTCGCGGCCGGGTTGCCCAACCTCTACATCCCCGCGCGCGACGCCTTCGTGCTGGTGGACGCCTTGCCGGTAGTCGGGGCTGGCAAGATCGACTTGCAGGCCATCCGCACCATCGCGCTGGAGTCGGCGGCATCGGCACGGGCATCCTGACAGTCCGGATCGATCAGGGCGGCCCAGGCGCCACCACGTCGCGCGTGGATGGCCTGCCTGGGAACTGCCGATCTCCGCTCAACCGATGTCGTGGCGCACAGCGAAGGTGGCTGCCGCCGTACGGGATTCGACACCGAGTTTGCCAAGAATGCTGGAGACATGCGATGCGACGGTGCGGTGACCGATGAACAGCACATCAGCAATCTCGCGATCGGTGCGCCCCTCGATCAGCAACCGCAACACATCCAGCTCGCGCGGAGTCAAACCAAATGGCGCTCCGGGCCTGGTTGATCGCGCAACTTCGCTTTCCGTGGAAGCGGGAGGCGCGTCCTCGGGATAGAGACCCAGCACCACCGCCTGCGCCGCCGATAGTCGCTCACCGGCTTCCCATGCCTCGCGCAGCGGCGACGTCGCGCGATCAGCCCAGACCGAACCGAGCGCGCGCTCATGCGCCGCGCGCTCTGCAACGGGTAGCGAGACGCCGCGCTCGTGTCGCAGTTGCCGCGCCGCCCCGGCGAGACGAGCCGCGCGGTGGGGGTCACCGCTGACGGCCGCCTCGGCCAGTCGCTCCAGCGCCGCCGCGATCGGCTCCGCGGCGCCGAGATCGGCAGCCAGTTCCAGCGCCTCGCGCCATGCCACGAGGGCGGCTCGGGCATCGCCTTGCTGTTGATGCACCCGCCCCAGATCGAGCAGCGCGCCGGCCGCCCCACGCGCGTCCCCCAGATCGAGCAACCCGCGACGCGCCTCCTCCAGCACTTCCACCGCCTCGACCATACGACCTTGCCGCCGCGAAACCGCCCCCAGATCGATCAGCAGCGTCGCCACGTTCTGCCGACTCTGCAGTTCTCGATAGATCTCCAGCGCCTGCCCGTAAAGCGCCCGCGCCTGCCCATGATCCAGATCGCGCTCCGCAAGGCGCCCGAGCCCCCGCAGCGCGGCCGCCGCGCTCCAGCGGTCGCCCTGCATCCGCGCAATGCGCAGACTGTCAGAGTAGAGCGCGGCCGCCGTCCCTGATTGACCCATGCGTTCCTGCGCGGCAGCGAGCAAGTTGAGCGCGAGCGTTTCGCGCCAGCGGTCCCCACTAGCCCGGGCTAGCTCAAGACCTTCCGTGTGAAGGCGAGTCGCCTCGGCATGGTTGCCGGCATTGGCGGCGACCAGCCCAAGGAAATTCAGCGTCGTCGCTGTTCCCGCCGCATCGCCCGAGATTCGGAACATCGCGAGCGCATCTGACAGCAGTGGGAGCGCAGCCGCATCATCGCCCTGCGCCTGCGCCAGCACACCGCATCCCAACAGGAGCGGGGCGCGCAGCGAGGCTGGCAGTTCGACGGCTGACGCCAGAAGTGCTTCCAGCCAGCGTCGTCCTTCACTCAGATCGCCCCGCGCGTACCAGAAGCGCCACATCATGCCGCCGAGACGGGCCGCTAGCGGGTCGCCTCGGTCGATGGCCCAGCGCAACATCGCCCGGAAATTGTCCTGATCGCGCGCGATGCGGCGCAGCCAGGTCTCCTGCTCGGCGCCTCCCACGGCCGCCTGCGCCCGCTCTCCGAGCGCGAGATGCCATTCGGCATGGCGGCGTCGCGTCGCTTCGGCCTCGCCGCTCTCATCCAGCCGCTCCAGCGCAAAGTCGCGGATCGTTTCGAGCATCTCGAAGCGAGCGATGCTCGCTTCCTTGCCCGATTCCGGCATATCGACCCGGTGCACGAGACTCTTGGTGACCAACGCAGCCAGCAGATGGAACGGCGACGCGGCCCGGGGCACTCCCGCATCGTGCCGACTTCCGATGGCCGTCTCCATACGCCCGGCTCGTGCCTCCTCCCACTCGGCTCCGTGCTCGGCATCATCTCCGCCTCCAACCGCCTCAGCAGCTTCCAGCGTCCATCCGCCGGCGAAAACGGCCAACCGACGAAACAGCGCCCGCTCCTCCGGCGTCAACAGGTCGTAGCTCCAGGCGATGGCGTCGTGCATCGTGCGCAGCCGCGCCGGACGGTCCACCCCGCCCCCGGCCAGCAGTGGCTGCCGCCGCTCCAGCCGGTCGAGCAGCGCCGCCGGCGGCAAGACGCCGCTCCAGGCGGCAGCCAGTTCAATGGCGAGGGGCAATCCGTCCAGCCGGCGACAGATAGCCGCGACGGCGGCCGCAGTCTCCGGCGTCAGCGAGAAGCTGGCGCGGGCGGCTTTAGCCCGCTCGACGAAGAGGCGAACGGATTCGTTCACCGCCAGATCGGCGGCTGCCGGATCGGCCGGATCGGGCAATGCCAGCGGAGGCACATCGAACGCGTGCTCGCCGTACAACCCGAGCGGCGCCCGACTGGTGACGAGCGCACGCAGTTCCGGGCACGCCGCGAGCAACGCGCCGACCACCGGAGCCGCAGCGACGACTCCCTCGAAATTGTCGAGGAGCAGCACGGCGCGGCGCTCGCGCAGAAAGGTCGTCAGGGTGTCGGCGATGTCGCGCTCGGCGGTCTCGCGCACCCCGAGCGCCTGCGCGACGGTCGAGGCCACGACGGCGGGATCGGCGAGCGCAGCCAGCGACACGAACCAGACACCTTCCGGAAAACACTCGGCAAGATCGTCCGCGACACGCAAAGCGAGCCGCGTTTTCCCCACCCCTCCCGGGCCGGTCAGGGTGACAAGGCGAGCATCCTCGCGGAGCAGCAGATCGCGCAGGGCGGCAGCCTCGCGGCTGCGCCCGATGAGCGGAGTAAGCGAAGTCGACAGCGCGGTAGCGGATCGGCGGGTCGCCAGGTGGTCGAAGGCGGCATCGGTCATATCGGATCCAGTGCGGGCGCCGCGGCACGGTCCAGGCGCCGGCGGCGCTATGCCGGCGAGTTAGCGAGGGCTACGGCGGAACGCGCTGCACCAGACGGGACATCCAAAATCGCTCGTCGATCGCTCATCACGCCGGCCTCGGCTCACGCCATTCCACACGGGATGATGCAGTTCAGGGTTCGGATCTTCACCGTGCGTACGGAGCCGGATCCGCCGAGTTCCCGTTCGTGCTCCGGCAGTGCGACCGGGGTTCATTGCTCCCGGCATGCTACGAGCAGGCGGGCGACAAGGAAGCGGGGTCCCGGTCGGCCGCCGCAACTCGCGCGCAATGCTCGGCACGGCGCCCACGCGCTTTCCTCAGCAGCCCCGTTTGGCCGCATATCATGCTTGCACGCCGATACCGCGTCAATCGCCATCGACGCGAACCAGACGGGCGATCTTCCGCCCGGTTGGCGCTGGCGACGGTCGTTCAAGTCGATATCACAGCAGGCGGGTCAGCCACTGCCAACGCCGCGCGGCGAGCGGCGGTTCGACCGGCAACGGCGGCATCACCGCGTGCATCGCCGCGCTTAACCGCTCGGCATACCTCTGCGTCTCGGCTCGGCTGGCCGGCGCGGCAAGCGGTTCCAGCGGAGGGCCGAAGCAAACGCGCAGCGTTTTCCCCTGCCAAAGACGCTGCGATCCGGAAATGCCGACCGGCAGCACGCGCCGCCCCGAGCGCGCGCTGAGGAACGCTACGCCACGCTGCACCGGCTGAATCTCGTCCGGCGGGGCCTCCACTTGACCCCAGCCCTCCGGAAACACACCCAGCCGGGACCCAGCCGCCAGCACAGCGAGCGAGGTCTCCAACCCATTCCGGTTGAATCGTCCGGTGGTGGAGACCGGCACGACACCGCCGGCAACACGCAGCACCACTCGCTTCCACCATGTCCCGAACATTGCCTGCTCCGACCCGAGGAACACGACGCGCGGGGTCGGCGGCAGCGCCATGGCGATCAGGAACGGATCGATCCAGTTCCGGTGAGGAGCGCCGGCGACGATCAGCGGTTCTCCGGGCGGAACGTGCTCCAGACCCGAGATCTCCAGCCGCAGTCGGAACCCCCAACAGGCAATCAGCACCATCAGTCGCCGCGCCAGCCGGGCGCGTAGCCGGCTCGCACGTCCGGGGCGAGTCGTCGCCGGCGCCTCCCTCGCGAGTTTTGGCGCGCCGTCTGCCAGATGTGGCGATTCTCCCGCATCGCCGCCGGAGGTCGGCAGCACGTCGTCCGGCAGATGATACGAACGGAAGCAGAACCAGCCAGCGAGCACGAAGAGCGCGGCTGTCGGTCCCACCAGCCGGACACCGAGCGGGTTTGCAGCCGTGTTGCCGAGGGTGAGCAATCCCGCCAGGGTCAGCGGCGACAACGCGCTGGTGATCTTCTCGACGAAATTCTGCGCCCCGAAGTAGCTCGCCTCGCGGCGCAACCCGGTGATGCTGGCGTCGTGGTCGGCGACATCGGCGGTGATCGCCGCCGGAAACAGATAGACGCCCGCCATCGGCGCGCCGACGAGCGCCATCGCCGCCAGCACTTGCGGCAGCGCCGGAATGCCCGGCAGAAACCCCGCGAAAAAGAGGGTCGGGAATGCGAGCGCCGTGCCGAGCAGCGCCAGCCGATACGCCTCCCGCTTGGAACGGCGGCGGGCGATAGCGGAGAAAACCGGCACGGCGGCGAGCATCGCCACGATCGCGACCGCCATCAGCAGCGCGACCCATTGCCCCGGTTCGTCCACGCCCAGCACCACACGCACGTAGTAGGGCAGCAGCCCGGTTAGCATTTGAAGCCCGGTCTGGAACAGCACGAAGGTGGGCAGAAATGCCCGGAACTGGTCGTTGGCAAAGGTGGCTCGCACGGCGGCGCGAAACGGCAGATCGGCCGGACCCTGCTGCCGATCCACCCGCCTCCAGACGCCCGCGACGCCAAGGTAGCGAGTGAACAGCGCCAGCGCAGCGACCGCGATCATCATCCCCTGCACGTCGAAGCGATCGACCAGCGCCGCGCTGCCGACAAGCCCGATGGCCGCCCCGGCGACGCCGAAATAGACCCGGGCGCCGACGACCTGCAACCGCTCGTGGCTGGTGCGGGCGATCTCCGGCATGAGCGCCTCGTACGGCGCGCCGGCCAGCGTGGCAAAAAAGCCGTACAGCTCGACGGCGAGAGCGAACCAGACGGCTGTGGCGGCGAAGGAGCCGGCAGGCGGCGGGGTGAAGGTCAGCACCGCGAACAGCGCCCAGAGCGGGGCGCCGGCGAGGATGAACGGCAACCGCCGGCCCAGGCGCGAACGTGTCCGATCGCTCCAGTACCCCACCAGAATCGCATCGAAGGAGTCGATCGCGCGCAGCGCGGTCAGCAAGAACCCGACAAACCCGAGCGGCAGCCACTGTCGCAATCCGCTGTCCGCCGGAGGGGCGTAGAAGTAGAGCAACCACGCCGCCCGGCTTTGAATGAGCGCCTCACTGCCGAGACTACTGAGCGAGAAAAGCATCCGCTCCCCTTGGGTCAGGGGACGGGTCGTCCGCCTTCGCGGAGTCGCACTGCCTGGGGTCATCGTCAGACCGCGCATTGCTGCCGTCCTCCCGCGCCGCGCCGGGTCGCTCAACCCGACTTCATGGCCCCAGCGTGACTCCTCGACGGTATTGACGGCATCGCCAGAATTGCCGAACCGCGGTCGGCCGCCGCATCCGCAACA
>JADLCW010000298.1 GCA_020847015.1 Thermomicrobiales bacterium
CGGCGCGGCCGGCGTCGCCTCGCTCGGGGTCGCCTGAGCGGCGGGGGTCGCCTGGGCGGCGGTCAGCACGGGGGCCAGCGCGGCGGCGCCGCCAGCTGCGCCGGCGAGGCGCACGAGGCCGCGGCGCGAGAGTGTTCGCTCTCGCGAACGGCGGCTGCCGCGGGCGGCCGAAGGGTCGCTCATCTCTTGCCTCCTTACCCTCTTCATGTGTTGGCCGGCCGCCAGCACGATCGGCGCCAGCGGGCGGTGCCCCGGACCGCAAAGCGCAATACCGGGTTCGTCCGATCCAGTGGCGCCATCTCCGCGACAATGGGCGAGGAGACCGGGGACCCGGCCCCGCTATTCGAACCAATAGGAGTCGCTCAGAATGATCGTCGACGTCTATCACGATATCGTTTGCCCATGGTGCCGTATCGGCAAGGCGCATCTCGACCAGGCGCTCAGCGCCTGGGACGGGCCGCCGGTCGAGGTTCGCTGGCGGCCGTTCTTGCTCAACCCTGAGGCGGGGCCGGAGCCGACCGATCTGATGACCTACTTTCGCGAGCATCACGGAGTGGCGGACCCCAGCCAGATCTTTGCCCGCGTGGAGCAGGCGGGAGCCAACGCCGGGTTGCGCTTCCGCTTCGATCGCGCGCTGTCGGTTCCCACCCGGGACGCGCACCGGTTGTTGGCGCTGACCGCCCCGGAGCGGCAGCCGGCGCTGCTCGATGCGCTGCACCACGCCTACTTCGAGGAGGGCGCCAATCTGGCCGATCTGGAAACCTTGGCCGATCTCGCGGGGGACGTCGGCGAAGACCGCGCCGGGATGCTGCGCCGCCTGCGCGCCGGGGAGGGGACGGACGCGCTGGAAGACGCGCTGCGGCAATCCGCCGGCATCGTGCAGGGAGGCGTGCCGTTCTTCGTGTTCGACGATCGCTACGCGCTCTCTGGCGCGCAACCGCCGGAGATGATGCTGCGGGCGCTCGCCGCCGCGCGGGATGCGGCTGCTGGCGCTACGGCAGGCGGCGGCGCGTAAGTGGGGACGCGGCTGCGAGCGAGGCGGCGGCGACGCTTTGCTGGAATTATGCGGGTCTACCGCGCTGAGTCTGACTCTGCGTAGAGTCTGTGGCGCTCGCTGACCTCGCTGGTGTCACCCCGAATGCTCGTGAAGAGCCTTGCTCTCCCGGGAGACCAATCGGAGCAATGCAAGATGCGCCCCTCCGCGATTGTATCGAGCCGGTGTTCTCCCCCGGGACGTTCTGCCCTGCTCTCGTCCCCACTCGGACGGGATGCATGAATTCCCGCACTGTGATTGCATAGTGTCGATACAATGCGCCGCGTCGCAGCTTGTGGCGCCGAGCGGAAAGGGGAAAGCGTGGCGCGCTACAAAGGAGCCGAGGCCATCTATGAGGTCGCCGACCTTTTTCGGCAGCGCTGTCTCGCCGATTCGCGCTCGCTGCTGTGGCCGGATCGGCCGGCGTGGACCGTCGAGAACATCTCGCGGCTGTATTCGGCGTTCATCGACAACCCCGATGAGGGCAAGGGCTCCTTCTTTGAGAAGTGGTGCGGCCAGCTTGCAAACGTGCCGGAGGATGTTCATCGCGTAGCGGCGGATGTCATCGCCTTCTACTTCCTGTTCCCGAGCAACATCGGCCGCGATGCGAAACTCGCCGGGGTGCGCGAGGTCGTAAGTTGGAAACTCGCGGACAACCCGCCCGATTTTGATCTCCTGCAAGAGGTGTTTTCCCACGGGGCCGGAAGTGGTGGGCCATGGTATCTCACCGGCCGGCCATGGCAAGTCGCGTTGTATCTTGATTTTGTGCGCGCCGTGCATTCGAATGGGAGCGATCCGTCGGATCCCGAGATGTGCAAGCAGATCGCCGATCGATCGAGCGCACGGATCAATTCATCGCGCCCAGCCAGGAACGCTCTGCTTCATCTGCTATTTCCCGACCGGTTTGAGCGCATCTCGAGTGATGGTCATAAGCAACAGATAGTTGCCGCATTTCCGAACGAAGCTGGCGATGCCGCCGACGTTGATGACGCACTCCTGAACATTCGGCGGTCGCTCGAAGCGCGCCTCCACCGACCCAACCTGGATTTCTACGATGACGTCGATTTGCGCCAGCAATGGGATAAGAAGCCGATCCCAAAGTCAAAGCCGTCGAAGTCGAACCCTGACGATCCCGTCACAGGGCCTGATGATCGCCATAATCCCAAGTCGGAGGCGCTCCAGCAAATACGGGACGACGCGCCGGTTCATGAGGAGCTGGTCTCCTGCATCGAACGTCCATTCCCCCAGATCGTTGACGCCCTCCACAAGACCGGCATGCGCATTCACGAGCGCGACGTGCGCCGCTACCATGCCGCGCTGCGGACGCGCGGGTTCGTCATCCTTTCCGGGCTGAGCGGCTCCGGCAAAACGTGGCTAGCCGAGGCCTATGCCGAAGCGATCGGCGCGCGATCGCTCATCGTGCCGGTAGCCCCCAACTGGACCGCCAACGAGGATCTCCTCGGCTACTTCAACCCCCTCACCGAGACCTACCACGACACCGCCTTCAGCCGCTTCCTGCGCGAAGCCGCCGCCACTCGCGCGCAAGCGGAAACATCTGGCGCAACCCCGCCTCCATTTCACGTCGTGCTGGACGAGATGAATC
>JADLCW010000299.1 GCA_020847015.1 Thermomicrobiales bacterium
ATCCCGCCAGCACGATCGGGGTAGCTGGCGACGAGCTCGTTCGCTCGCTGGAACCGCGCCGGGATGCGCCGCCGATCGGGGCGGGCGAGTCGCGTGAGGACGCGACCCGCGCTGGCGACGGAGTCGGTAGCGTCGATGCGACCGGTGAGAAGCCGTGACGGGCGCCGGCGCAGGTTGCGCGGGCGGGCCGGAGATTGGTACAATTCGCGCCGATGCGAGCGATTGATCCCCGATAGCTCAACGGTAGAGCGGCCGGCTGTTAACCGGTAGGTTCTAGGTTCGAATCCTAGTCGGGGAGCCAATTGGAAATAGTCTGAGCGAGCGGTCCGCGCCGGGAACACCCGGCGCGGATTTGTGTGTGCGTCGAATCACACCCATGCCAGGCATGACCGCCGCGTCGTGCGCTATTCAGACTCGTGCAGGTTTGGGCGAATCGGACCTGGAGTTGCGCACCCGGTATGGCAGACTTGAGCCTGATGGATTGTCGCCGACGTGGAGCGATCGGGGCCAGTGCGGACGCCGGAACGCTCCCCGCGAAATGTCCACGCTCGCGTCCGGCGCGAACCGCCTGAGTCGCAAGGAGCGCCCATGGTGGAAACGAACAGCCCCAACGAAGCGACGCCGCGGCCGACCGTCACGCAGTTGCTCGAACGCTGTGTCGAACTCAAGGAGGACCTGTCTGAATTCTCCCGTCAATCCCGCTTTGGCGCCGCCTTCCGGCGTGAACTAGCGCGGCGTCTGGAGCCGTGGAGCGACATTGTGGATCCCGTGCGCTACTCCGATTTCTGGCGCAGCGGCGAGGACGGCACGTGGTCCGCTCCATGGGATTTCCCGTGGGACGACTCACGGGGCGAGATCTGGGAGGGCGCGGAGCACGACCTGATCGCAGGCGAGATCGCCAATTTCATCGACTGGTTCCTTCTCCAATACCGGCTGCGCGATGGCACGACCATTGTCGAGCAGTTTGTCGCCGAGCACCCGGAGCTGCCCGAGTCGGAGCGCGCGATGCTCCTCGGCTGGCGGGACGTGGTGGACGGTGTATTCGAGGTGCGCCGGCGCTCGGACGATGCGCTTGTGACCACCAACCTCGTCGACGAGTTGCCCTATCGTGTCCGCTCGCATAGGGGGTCCACCGTCTTCTCCCGCGCGCTCCCGAGAGCATTTCTGGTTGGCCGCGTGGTCCCGGTCGGCGACGAGTGGATGCTGAGCGGCGTTTCGCGCATCCTGGAACCGGGGGAGCGCGACGAAGCGGAAGCTCTGGCGGACGGGATTGCTCTGGACTATCCGCAGCGAGTGTTTCGAAATCCTGCCAAGCTGGAGCAAGGCTGGGAACTGCAGCGCGATGAGCGCCGTCGGTTTATCGCGTTCTTCGGCTCCGATCTGGTCGTTGCGCCCAAGGACGAATTCACGGAGCGGATGCGCGAGTTTCTCCGAACGCGATTGGCGGATGGCGGTCAAGAGGGTACGGGACCGACGCGCGAACGCGACGCGCGTTTCGACGAGGCGGCGGTTTCGCTCATCGACTCCGGTCTGTTCGAGACAGTGCAGCATGCCGAGACGGTTGCCGCGATCTGTGACGAGGAGCGGGGACTCGAGTTTTTTCCCGACTACGGTTTGCTCGCCGAAACATTCGCCAACCCGGATCTGGCCGATGAACCGCGGCGTCGGAAGCTGGTGCTCGACTATGCTACGGACCCGGACATCTCGTATGTGCCGTTGCATCGGCTCGCCGAGCAGGACCCCGAGCGCGCGAGCCGGGTGTTCCAGCGCGTGTTAGGGCTGCCCACCTTCTCGTGGGAGCGTGACGGCGAAACGTTGCTGCGCGCCAACAAGGCGATCGATTTCGAGCAGCCGGCGCTGCCCGTCGTCATGCCGCCGCGCCGGCGTCAGGGGTCCGCAAACCCGGCGGGGACAACGCGACCCGAGCGCCGCCGGCCGGCTCGCCAAACGAAACCCAGCGCGCGCAAGCGGCGCGGTCGGCAAAATTGACCGGGGCGCCTCCTGCCAAGACCCGGATGTCCGGCGCGGCAACTCGATGGCCTGCGCGACCTCGGTGTTTGCTGCGGGGATGAGGCGACGTGTGCAATGCGTCTCGGCTGGCCGGGAGATCGATTCGCGAGACTGAATCCCCGCGCGGGCCGCCATGCGGCGGCGGGTTGAGGTGGCAAGCGCCGCGCGGGCGGCCATGACTTGACGACCGCGCGACGAGAAGCGTGAAACGCGCATCGGCAACGAGGCCATGGTCGAAGCCGGTAGTCCCGAGGAGGCGGCCAAGGGACGGCATGACGCCTTGGAAAACCGGCTCAGCTTCTCGTCTCGGACGCTTGGCGATGCCAAGCGACCCATCTCGCTGCTCCCTGCGGGCGATGTGGTGCGGGTGGTGAGCATGGCTCCGGAGGCGGCGCGCGAGCACGAGATACTCGTTTCGATTCCGCGGCGAGGCCGGAGCGGCGCGGTTTCTCTGGCGCAATTGAACGCGATCTCCGTCGGTGAGGAAACCCGCCAGGCGATCGACGACTCGCGGTGCTGGATGGGCCAAGGACGCGAACGCCAGGGCGAATGAGTCCGAAGTTGGCCGTCATCAGAAGCGCGCTGTCGCGACTCCTGACCGCCACCTTCAGATGCCTGACCCGTCAAATCGTGTAGACCCCGCCCGGGTTGTGGGAGCGGGCGCGTTCCAGCAGGGTCTCCAGCGTGATCGACTGGAGATAGGCTTCCTGCCGGATCTGAAGTTCGTGCCAGACGGCGTGCACCACGTCGTGCTGACCGATCCCGTTCGGGTGAGGGTGGGAGCGACGATCGGCGCCGTCCAACACCTGCAGGATGTCCCAGACGGTAATCTGGCTCGGCGGCCGGATCAACTCGTGACCCCCCTGCGGGCCGCGCGTAGAACGGATCATGCCGGCGCGGCCGAGCGCACCGAGCACCTGGTGCAGATAGGCTTCCGGGATTGCTTGTCGGGCGGCGATGTCGCGGCTCTGGACGAGACCCTGACCGTAGCGGCCGGCTAGCTCAAACAGCGCCCGGACGCCGTAATCCGCCCGGTTGGAGACGCGCATTGAGCACCTCGTTCTGGCTACCGGCACGATACCCTTCGAGGTCGAGGGTCACATGATCGTACCCCGCCGCCCGAATCGCCGCGGCGATCTCGTCCGCCCGCGCCAGAATCTCTGCCATGTCCTCCGGTCGCGCTTCGAGCCGCGCCAGCGTGTCGTGATGGCGCACGCGGAAGCCACGGAAGCCCAGTTGGCGGAGCGCCGTTTCCGCAGCCGCGACCTTGCGCAGTTTTTCCACAGTGATCGGATCGCCGTAGGCGAAGCGCGAGGAGAGGCACGCCGCGGCCGGCTTGTTCCAGGTGCGCAACCCGAGGTCGGCGGAGAGCGCGCGGATCTCGCGCTTGGTCAGCCCGGCTTCGGCCAGCGGCGAGCGCACGCCCAGCCGATGCCCAGCCCGGATGCCGGGGCGAAAATCACCCAGGTCGTCGGCATTGGTGCCGTCGGCGACGACCGCGATGCCGCGCTCCCGGGCGACATCGTTGAGCCGACCGTAGAGTTCGCTCTTGCAGAAAAAGCAGCGCTGATGCGTGTTGTCGGCGTAGCGAGGATCGGTTAACTCCATGGTCGTCACCATGAGGTGTTCGACGCCCATCTCCTCGGCGATCGCTTTCGCCTCGGTCATCTCTTCGTCCGCATAGGTCTGAGACAGCCCGGTGGCGGCGACGGCGGCGGCGCCGAGAGCATCGTGCGCGGCGCGCAGCAGCAGCGCGCTGTCGACGCCGCCCGAGAATGCCACCAAGACGGACCCCATGTCGCGCAAGGCGGCCGTCATCTCGGCGTACTTGCGGGCGGCTTCGGGGCTGGGAGCGGCCATCGATTCCGTTGTTGTCTGGATCATCGTCAGTCACCTCTCGAAACGATGCTAGCAGCCCCGGCAGCGTGGCCGCAAGGCGACGGGGCGCTCGTGCCCGCCTGCTATCCTGACCCCAACGCGCCGGCCGGAGCGGCAGGCTGCGGAGCCGAATCCGAATGGCGGGGAGGGACGAAAAGCCGATGCGCTGCGCGCGGTGCGGGACGGAGAACCCCGAGAGCAGCCGATTTTGCATGGAATGCGGGGCGCCGCTGACCGCGGAAGAACCGCACCGGCCCGCCCCTCAGGAAGAGCCGCCCGCGTCGCGGCCGTTCACGATGCCGCCGCCGCTGGAACCATCGCTGGCGTCAAGCGGTCGCCCGCCGTCGGACTTGCCGCCGACTCACCCGGACTGGCGCATGTCGTCGGCGGGGCCGCTGCCGGACCGGCCGCGTCGGCGCATCTGGTTCTGGGTGCTGGGCATCATCGGTGGGTGTTTGCTGGTGTGCGTGTTGCTGGTGCTTTGGGGCAGCACGATCGGACGGCCAGTGCTGGATGATTTTGCGACGCGCGCCGCGATCGAGGCAACCGGCAAGACCGCGCCATAACGCGACGATCCCGACGTTGCGCGCGGCGCCGGCAATTCGTAGGATGATGCCAACGACTACGCTTATGTCGGCTCCACGGAGGCATGAAATGCGCATCAATCGACGGCGAATGATGGGTGCGGCGCTCGCCACGGCGGCGGCGAGCCGGCTGGGTCTGGACGGCCGGCTGGGCGCGTTGGCCCAGGAGGCGTCTCCCGCGGCTGGAGCCAGCCCGGTCGCCACCTACGAACCAGTGACTTCGATCGGCCGGCAGGAGTACGCCGACGCGCTGTTTGCGGCGTTCCCCATGGGCGAAGCGGAGCAGACCGGGGGGCAGGTTATCTGGGGGCAGAGTACGGATATCAGCACGACCAACGTCATCCTGGCGGCCGACGACCCGACCAACCCGCTGCTGGGCTTGATCTTCGAGGGACTGACCTCCTCCAGCGTGATCGACGGGCAACCGGTGCCCGGTCTGGCCGATTCGTGGGAGCGGGCCGCTGACGGCGTCACGTACACCTTCCACCTGAACCCCACGGTCACATGGCACGATGGCGAACCGCTCACCGCTGCCGACGTGCTCTTCAGCATGGACGCGCAACTCGATCCCGCTACCGGGAGCCAATACACCTCGAGCGTCGAAGCAGCGGTGCAGAGCTATCGCGTCATTGACGATCACACCTTCGAGGTGGTGTCTGACGGGCCGCGAGCGAACTTCCTGTTCGATCTCATCGTGCCGGTGATGCCCAAGCACATTTGGGAAAACGTGCCCCACGCGGAGTGGGCGCAGGACCCTGGCAGCATCGGGCAGGACCCCGCCCGCGTCGTCGGCAGCGGGCCGTTCAAGTTCGTGGAGTGGGTGCAGGGCGACCACGTCACGCTGGAGCGGAACCCCGACTATTGGGACACGGTCACCGGCCATGTGCCGAATATCGACCGTCTCACGATGCAGGTGTTCCCGGACGACACCACGATGGTGCAGGCGCTCAAAACCGGTCAGATCGATTTCAACGATCGCCTGCCGCCGGCCGAAGTGGAGGGGTTGCAGCAGACCCCGGGCATCGCCGTCACTGTCTTCCCGACCTTCAACTTCAATTACTACACGATGAATCTCGACCCCGAAAAAACGACGCTGTTCGAGGACGTGAAGGTGCGCCAGGCGCTGATCGAAGCGCTCGACCGCCAGGCGATCATCGAGAATATCTTCCTCGGTCTTGGTGAGGTGGCGATCGGCACCCAATCGCTGCTTTCGACGGCCTACGCTCCCGACAAGATCGCCAACCCCTTCGCCTTCAACATAGACAACGCCAAACAATTGATGGATGAGGCCGGCTGGACCGAAACCAACGCCGATGGCGTCCGCGTCCGAGACGGCAAGCCGTTCCAGTTCCAGTTGACCTACAGCGAAGGCGCCGGCGTCTACGAGCAGCTCGTGCCCTACATGCAACAGCAGTGGCGTACGCTCGGCATCAACATGGAGCCGAACCCGGTGCCGTTCCCGACGCTGCTAAAGGACATCACCGAAACGCACGACTACGATATGGCGCTGCTCGCATTCAGCTGGGTGGCCGACCCCGATCAGAAGGCGATGTTTGCCTGCGACCAGTACGAGGGCGGATTCAACACTGGTCGCTACTGCAATTCGGAGTACGACGATCTGGCCCACGCCTCGGATCGCGAACTCGATGCGGAAAAGCGGCTGGCCATGATTGTTGAAGCCTCCGGCATCGTGTGGGACGATCAGCCGGTCGGCATTCTGCGCTTCAGCGAGAGCGCCGCGGCCGCTACCGACAAGTTGAAAAACTTCAATGTCAATGGGTACAGCGCGGCCACCTGGTCCATGCCCTGGGTGTGGCTGGCGTCATCGTAGCATTCACCATCGAGCCGGCGGCCCGCTCCGCCGGCTCGCATTTGCCGCCCGCGAGGCGGGCGAGCGCGATAAGGAACGGGCGTGGGCCGCTTCATTCTTCACCGCCTGATCCAGATGATCCCGCTGGTGATCGGCATTACCTTTCTCACCTTTGCGATCGTCAATCTGGTTCCCGGCAGCCCGGTGGACCGCATTGCATTCAACCCCCGAGCGCGCCCAGAGGACGTCGCGCGCATTAAGGAAAACCTGGGTCTGGATCGCCCGTGGCCGGAGCGCTACGCCAACTGGCTGGGCGATCTGCTCCACGGTGACCTGGGGTTGTCGCTGATCAACTACACCCCAGTGCGCGACCGCATTCTCGGGGTGCTGCCCAACACGCTGGTGCTGACGACGACGTCGCTGGTGCTGGCGCTGGTCATTTCCGTGCCAGTCGGGCTGCAAGCGGCGGTGCGGCGCAACAGCGTGTTCGATTACGCGGTCAATGTCATCACCACCGTGCTTTTTGCCATGCCCACCTTCTGGTTCGGACTGCTGCTGATCTTGTTGTTTGCCGTCAAGTTCAACGAGTGGGGGCTGCCCTCGCTGCCGGTAGGCGGCATTTACAATCTGCGCGGCGACACCGGATTCCTCGACCGAGTGCAGCATCTGATTCTGCCGGCCATCGCGCTGGCCGGGGTCCAGCTTGCCGCCTGGACGCGCTATATTCGCTCTTCGACCCTGGAAGTGATCCGCCTCGACTATATCCGCACCGCCGAGGCGAAGGGACTGCGAGACCGCACGGTGCTGTATGGGCATGCCTTCCGCAACGCCTTGCTGCCGCTGGTGACGCTGGTCGGGTTGACGCTGCCGGAGTTGTTCGGCGGGGCGCTGCTGATCGAAACGATCTTCGCCTGGAACGGCATCGGCCGGCTCGCCTATGATGCCGCGCTCTCCAGCGATTACACGCTGATCATGGGCACGGTGCTGATGTTCTCCGTGCTGACGTTGCTGGCCAATCTGCTCGCGGATGTGGCCTACGCGCTGCTCGACCCGCGCATTCGCTATGACTGAAACTCGCCGCGCGGCTGCTCCCGCGCTCGCCGAAGCGTCGCCGGAGCCGCACCAGCCTTCGGCGGCCGCCGTCTCGCTCACCGATGCGCACCCCGCCAGCGGCTTGTACCGCCGCGCCTGGCGACGCTTCCGGCGTGACAAGGTGGCGATGTTCGGTCTGATCCTGACCGTGCTGATCGTGCTCTTCGTGCTTTCCGCCGATCTCATCAGCCGCATCACCGGATTCGACTATCGGACGGGCGAACTGGGCCAGCAGTTTCTGCCGCCGTTCCAGGGACCGCACATCCTCGGCACCGATCTCAACGGCCGCGACGTGCTGGTGCGTCTCGCCTATGGCGGCCGGGTGTCGCTGTTCGTGGCGGTGCTGGCGGCCTTGACGACCCTGGTCATCGGCGGCGGCGTGGGCGCCATCTCCGGGTTTTTCGGCGGCTGGGCGGACGGGGTGCTGATGCGCCTGGTCGACGTGCTGCTGTCGGTGCCGGGGTTGCCGATCCTGCTGCTCATCTCGGTGCTGTACCGGCCGGGCGTCACCGGACTGGCCGTGATCATCGCCTTGTTGAGCTGGCCGGGGGTGGCGCGGCTGATTCGGGGCGAGGTGTTGGGTCGGCGCGGCGCCGAGTACGTGGAGGCCGCCCGGGTGGCGGGCGCCGACAGCTCCCGCATCATCCTGCGTCACATCATCCCCAATGTGATCCCGCTGATGGTGGTGTGGATCTCACTGGCGATCCCGGCGCTGATTCTCACCGAGGCGACGCTGAGTTTCCTCGGATTCGGGGTGCGGGTGCCGGTTCCTTCCTGGGGCAATATGCTGGACGGGGCGACCAAGTACTTCGCCAAGTCGTGGACGAATGTGTTCATCCCCGGGTTCGCCATTTGGCTGACGGTGCTGGCGATCAATCTGATCGGCAACGGGTTGCGCGACGCGCTGGATCCTCGCCTCAACGACTGAGATCAACACCGCGAATGGAAACGGGGCGCGATCGAGAGTCAACGCCCTCGATCGCGCCCCGTTGGCGTCGCTGCGTGCGCTTACGGCTCCTGGTGGCCGCCGAACGCCGGCCGCCGTCGGCTGTCGGCAGGCCGCCCGGAGAGATCCCCGCCGGGGCCCGGGCCACGGTGCTCCCCGCCGTGACTCGGGCCGTCGCGCCCCGGGCCGTCCCGGCGTGGTCCACGATCGCCATCGCGGCGCGGTCCGCGTGGTCCGCGTTCGAGTTTCGGTTCAGGCAATTCGCCGGTCAGCGCAGCCCGCCGGGAGAGACTGACCTTGCCGTTCGGAGCCACGTCGGTGACCATCACCGTGATTTCGTCGCCGACGTGAACGATGTCCTCGACCTTCTCGACCCGGACGGCGGGGTCCTCGGACAACTCCGAGATATGAACCAAACCGTCCTTGCCCGGCACCAGTTCGACGAAGGCCCCGTACGGCATCACGCTGACGACCTTGCCCGTGTAGATCTCGCCTCGCTCGATCTTGATCTCCTGGGTGAGTCCCATGATGCGAGCCACGGCCGCCTCGGCCCCGGCCGTATCGGTGGAGGCGATGGAGACGGAGCCGTCATCCTGAATGTCGATCTTGGTGTTGGTTTCGTCCTGGATGGCGCGGATCATCTTGCCGCCGGGGCCGATCACCGCGCCGATCTTCTCGGGATTGATCTTGACGCGCAGCACCCGCGGCGCAAGTTGGGAGAGATGCTCGCGCGGCGCGGGCAGTGTCTCCAGCATTTTGCCAAGGATGAAGAGGCGACCTTCGTGCGCCTGCGCCAGCGCCTTGCGCATGATCTCCGGAGTGATGCCCTTGACCTTGATGTCCATCTGAATGGCGGTCACGCCTGCGGCGGTGCCGGCCACCTTGAAGTCCATGTCGCCAAGCGCGTCCTCCATCCCCTGGATGTCGGACAGAATCGTATAGCGACCACTGTCTGGGTCGGTGACCAACCCCATCGCCATGCCGGCGACCGGAGCCGAGATAGGCACGCCGGCATCCATCAGCGCCAGAGTGCTGCCGCAGACGCTGGCCATTGAGGTGGAGCCGTTGGAGCTGACCACCTCAGACACGAGGCGCATGGTGTAGGGGAAGGCATCCGCATCAGGGACCACCGCCAGCAGCGCGCGCTCCGCCAGCGCACCGTGGCCGATGTCGCGCCGGCCGGGGCCGCGCATGCGTCGCACCTCGCCCACACTGAAGGGCGGGAAGTTGTAATGGTGGATGTAGCGCTTGCTCGCCTCGGGAGAGATCGAATCGATGCGCTGCTCCTCCGCGGTGGAACCGAGCGTGGCGACGGTGATTACCTGCGTCTGACCGCGGGTGAAAATCGCCGAACCATGTGTGCGCGGCAGATAGCCGACCTCGCACCAGATCGGGCGAATCTCGTCCGGGCGGCGGCCGTCGGGACGGGATCCGTCGCGCAGGATGCCGCTGCGGACTTCCTCCTTGAGCAGATTCTCGAAGGCGCCGGCGATTTCCCGGGAGGTGAAGGCGCGCGCCGTCTCCCCGTCGCTGGGGGAGACCAGTTGCTCCAGCAACTCGCGCTTGAGCTCATCGGTGCCTTCCAGGCGAACGACCTTGTCGGGGTTGTTGAGGGCGTTGTGGAGCCGGTCGCCGAGCGCCTCGCGCACCCGGTTCAGCAGGTCTTCATCCGGCTTGGGCGACTCGAACGTCCATTTCTCCTTGCCGGCCTCCTGCTGCAACTGGCGCTGCAGCGCGGTGATTTGGCGGATGACCGCGTGCGCCCGCTCGATCGCCTCGACCAGAACTTCTTCCGTCACCTGGTCGGCTTCGCCCTCCACCATCATGATGGCGTCGTCGGTGCCGGCGACGACCATGTCGAGCGCGCTGTTGGCCAAATCGGATGTCGTAGGGTCGATGACGATGTTGCCATCGACATACCCGACCCGCACCGCGCCGACCGGCCCGTCCCAGGGAATGGGGGAGAGCATCAGCGCCGTCGAGGCGCCGATGATGGAGAGAATGTCGGGATCGTTCTCCTGGTCGGCTGACATGACCGTGGTGATGACCTGGACTTCGGCGCGGTATCCCTTGGGGAACAGCGGCCGGATCGGACGGTCGGTGAGGCGGGCGGCCAGAATCGCGGCCTCGGTCGGCCGGCCTTCCCGCTTGATGAACCCGCCGGGAATCTTGCCGGCGGCATACATTCGCTCCTCGTAGTCGACGGTCAGCGGGAAAAAGCCGACGTCTTCGCGCGGCTCTCGCTCGCCGACGACCGTGGAGAGGACGGTTGAGTCGCCGAAGCGCACCATGACCGCGCCCATCGCCAGATTGGCGACGCGGCCGGTTTCCAGGGAGAGGGTGCGCCCCTCGATGTCGAGTTCGACGGTGTGAACGTTGCTGGGGCCGTTGGGGCCGTTTTCGGCGCCGTTGGGCATATCCATGCGGTGGAGTTCCTCCTCATCGCCCCGCGCAGCGGGGCATCGGGTGCACGGGAACCGTACGCTCCCGGCGAGAAACCGATGCATCGGCGTCCTGGCAAGATGAGGGACTGGAGCGTAGCGGCGCGGCGCCCCGCCACGCTCCAATTCCCCATCCGCCGCCCGGGCATCGGGTCAGCGGGCGAGATCACCTCCCTTCGGTCGCGGCAGCGGTGAAACAAAACTGGCCCAGGGCGCAGCGCCCCGGGCCAACGGATCGCGAATCACGGCGGACGGATGCCAAACGGACGGAGGAGCCGCGGCTGGACTGCCGATTGCTCGCGTCCCGCGCATCCGGCGCGGCGGCTACTTGCGCAACCCGAGCCGCGCGATCGTCGAACGGTAGCGCTCGACATCGGTCGCGCTCAGGTAGGCGAGCAAGCGGCGGCGGCGGCCGACCATCTGGAGCAACCCGCGCCGCGAGTGGTGATCATGCTTGTGCTGCCGGAGGTGATCGGTGAGGCCGTTGATTCGCTCGGTCAACAGCGCAATCTGCACCTCAGGCGAACCGGTGTCGGTGTCATGCAGACGAAAACCAGAGATGATTTCGTCCTTCTGCGCGCTTTGCAACACCATTCTGACGGGATCCCCCTGCTTGATTCGATCATCGCTAGTGAAAATGCGCATTTGCCGGCGGCAAGCCGGACCGATGGAGTATACCATCGGTGGTTGACCCGGACAATTCGGAGCCAATGCGGCCGGACCCGGGATATCGATACGCGCTAGGGGGCGTTCATGCTGGGGGTGATCGGCGGCAGCGGCATCTACAACCTGCCCGATCTGGCTGACGTGGAGACGGTGGAGCCGAAGACTCCCTACGGAACGCCGAGCGGGCCGGTGCGGGTTGGACGGATCGGGGAAACCCGAATCGCCTTCATCCCTCGTCACGGGCCGGGTCACCGGTTTTCACCGACCAACTTGCCGTATCGGGCCAACATCTATGCGCTGAAGGAGCTGGGCGTCACGCATCTCCTGAGCATCTCCGCGGTCGGCAGCATGAAAGAATCACTGCCGCCTCGTTCGCTGGTGCTGCCGGATCAAATCATCGATCGCACGGTCGATCGGCCGCGCACCTTTTTCGACCGCGGCATCGTCGCCCATGTCGGGCTGGCCGACCCCTATTGCGCGCTGCTGCGCCAGCAGACGGCGCGAGCCGCAGTCGCCGCCGGCAACCACATGAACGTGGGCGGAACCTACATCTGCATCGAGGGGCCGCAGTTTTCGACACGCGCTGAATCGAATCTGTATCGCTCGTGGGGAGCCACGGTCATCGGAATGACGGCGATGCCGGAAGCGCGGCTGGCTCGCGAGGCCGAACTCTGCTATGCCACGTTGGCGCTGGTGACCGACTACGACGTCTGGCATGAAACAGAGGAAGACGTCAGCGTCGATGTGGTGCTCGGTCATCTGCGCGCCAATTCGGCGGCTGCCGCCGGACTCGTGCGGGAGTTGGCGCGGCTGGGGATGCCGGAGCGCTCCTGTCATTGCGGCGACGCGCTGGCCGGGGCGATCATCACCGATCCGGCGGTGATGACCGCGGCGGAGCGGGCGGAGATTGCAGTGCTGGCCGGACGCCATCTCGAGCGCGGCGACGAGTAGCCGACCGCCGCGTCGGTTCCGCGGAACCGAGACGCTTCTGCTGGGACTGGTCGTCCTCTATGCGGCCAGCACGGCGGCAGCGCTGGCTATCGTCCTGCCGGCCACCGGATCGGGACCCACCGGTTGGCCGATAGCTTTCGCGGCGCTGCTGACGCTCGCCTCTGGAGCATTGACCGCGACCGGGCGCGGGGCAGATCAAATCGCGCTGCCGGCGGCGGCAATGTTGACGGCGGTCGGGCTGGGTGTTCTGGCTCGGCTGGAACCTGCGCTGGCCGACGATCCCAATGCGCCCACCGGGCTGGTCGTCCGCCAGTTGGCCGCGATCGTGATTGGAATCACGGCGGTGGTGGCGCTGGCGGTGTACCCGCACACGACGACGCTGATCCGCCGATACAAATACACGTGGCTGGCGCTGGGTATTGCGCTGCTGCTGGCGGCGCTGCTGTTCGGTCAGGATATTCGCGGCGCCCGACTCTGGTTGCGCGTGGGGCCGGTCCAGGTGCAGCCGTCGGAATTGCTGCGAATCGCCCTGGTGGCCTATCTGGCCGGCTACCTGGAGGAGCGGCGCGATCTGATTGCAGCTGATCTGCGCGTGGGGCCGCTGCGGCTGCCGCCGCTTCCCTATCTGCTGCCGATCGGGCTAATGGCGGCGGTTTCGCTGTCCATTCTGCTGTTGCAGAACGATCTGGGCGCGGCGCTGCTGTTGTTTGGCACGGCGCTGGGGATGCTCTACGCGGCGTCCGGGCGCGGGTTCTATGTCGCTATCGGGGGAGCTGGCTTTCTGACGGCCGCGCTGGTCATCCAGCGCACCGTGGCGCGCTTCGGCATCCGCGTGCAGAACTGGTTCGATCCATGGGCCGACCCGCTGCGCAGCGGCTACCAGCAGATCCAGTCGGAATACGCGCTGGCGGCCGGCGGTGTGCTGGGCGCCGGCCCCGGTCGTGGTCGCCCGGATCTAATTCCCGATGTGCATACCGACTTCATCCTGTCGGCGGTAGGCGAGGAGATGGGATTGCTGGGCGCGCTGGCAGTGGTGGCGCTACTGCTGCTGCTCGTCTGGCGCGGCTGGGTCATCGCGCTCCGCGCCGATGATGGATTCGAACGACTGCTGGCGGTTGGACTCAGTCTCGGGCTGGGATTGCAGACGCTGCTGATCGCCGGCGGAGTCGTCCGGCTGCTGCCGCTGACCGGATTGACGTTGCCCTTCGTCTCCTATGGCGGCAGCGCAATGGCGACCAACTTCGTTGTGGTCGGGCTGCTCCTGGCCGTCTCGCGCTCGCCGGCGCGCCGGCTGACCGCGGCGTCCCCGGCGCAGCCGCTCCGGGATGCGGCCGCCGGGCGGGCAGCGACGCGGCGCATCCGCGCGTTGTCGGGAAAGTGACCCTCTCGTACACTCGGAGCGCGCAGCCGCGGATGGGAGGCGTCAATTTTGATGGCCAAATCGAACCCGTGCCCGGCGACTGCGCCGGTCGTCACGGCGCCGGCTGCGGGGGTGGTGGAATCGCGCCCAGACCTCGATCTCCGCGTCGTGTTGTTTACCGTGACCCGGGGTCGACTGCTGGTGGCGCTGCTCCCGGACTCGGGCGGCTATCGATTGCCGCGCTCCGAACCGCGGCCCGGCGGCGGGTTGGACGGCGAGGCGCGCCGCATTGTGCGCGAGCGAACCGGATTCGCCGATCAGTATCTCGAACAACTCTATACGCTGAGTGTCGGGACGGGCGCCGACTGGACCGTCGTCGTCTCCTATCTCGCGCTTATCCTTTCGGCCGGCGAAACCCCTCCGGCCGGGCCATGCGCCTGGCGTGATCCGGAAGCGGATTTGCTGCTCGACGCCACTGATGCGATGGTGCTGGGGTATGCGCTCAAGCGGTTGCGCGCCAAGTTGGGCTACACCACCATCGCATTCCATTTGCTGCCGCCGACATTCACGCTCAGCGCATTGCAGGCCGCCTACGAGGCGATTCTGGCCCGCTCCCTGGATAAGCGCAATTTCCGGCGGCAGGTGATCGCAGCGGGATTTCTCGAATCCACGGGCAAAAAGCATCGCGACGGCAGTCACCGCCCCGCGCTGCTGTACCGATTCCGGGCCGGTCATGACCCGGAGGCCTACCTCACCCCGCCTTGGAGTCAGGCGGATGCCGATCCCGAAGCCGATGCGCGGGACGCCGAACCGGCGCCAGTGGAGGAACATCAGTGACGCTCTCGACCGATGCGACGCCGCCCGCGGTCTCGCCTGCCGTGCACCGGGTCGGTCTCGTCGCCGCGCGGAGCAAGACCGAGGCGCAGCGGTTGGGCGATGAAATCTCACGCTGGATCGCAGAGCGCGGTCGCGATGTCGTGCCGGAAGCGCGGCTGGCTGCGGCGATGCCGGATGGCGTCGACGCCATCGTGGTGCTCGGCGGCGATGGGCTGATGATGCGAACCGCCAACGCCTACCCGGATGTGCCGTTGCTGGGCATCAATTTCGGCAATGTTGGATTCCTGGCGCTGGTCGAACAACGCGATTGGCCGTGGGCGCTGGCCGCGCTGCTGAAGGGTGAATACACGCTCGAAGAGGGGGCCACTTTGGCCGCCACGCTGGTGCGTGGCGAGCGGTCGCTGCCGGCAGGGTGGGCGATCAACGACGTGGTGCTGCGCAGCGGCGCCCGCATGGTCGATGTCGAAGTCTACGTCGATGGCCGCTACGTGAATACGTACCCGGGCGACGGCATGATCGTTTCCACGCCGCACGGCAGCACCGCCTACTGCATGGCGGCCGGCGGTCCGATCCTGACGGCCGGGGTGCGCGGATTCGCCATCGTGCCGATCTCCTGCCACTCGCCAATTCGCACCCCCTTCGTCGTCTCCGAGGAGGCCGCCATCGACCTACTGGTCGCCAACGACCGCGAAGCGACGCTCTTTCTCGACGGGCGGGAATCTGAGCCGCTGGGGCGCGGCGATGTGATCCGGGTCGTCCGGGGCGAGCACCGGTTTCGCCTGATCACCTTTGGCGGCACCAATTTCTACGAGGCGTTCCGCTCCAAGTTCAATTTCATGATCCGTCCCAACGCCGTCCCCTCCATTCCTGAACGTCGCAATGGACTGGGCGTCGCCGAGGCGGAGCGAGCCGGTGATCTGGCGGCGCGGACTGCGGCGCGCGCCGAGCAGGGGACGGGGTCCCGGTGAGCGGAGCGCGCCGGTGAGCCAGCACCCGGGGTCGCGCCGACCCTCGACGCGATCCTCCCGGCCGGCTGCGTTCTCGCCTGCGATGCTGCTGGCGGTCGTGGTCGGCGGCATGCTCGTCTGCTCGCTGATCGCCACCAGCTTGAGCGCGATCGTGCTCGACTCCGGATCGCCGCCGTCGTCGACCCAGCCGGCGGCCGCCGACAGCCAGAAGTTCGAGCAAATGCTGCGGGCGGAAATCGAAGCCAACCCCGATGATGCGGCGGCGCTGGCTTCGCTCGGCAATGTGTTGGCATTGCGCGGAGCCGTCGAGGAAGCCATCGCCCAGTTCGAGCGAGCGGTGGCGATCGACCCGGACAACGCCCAATATCGACGCGACTTCGCGCTCACGTTGGCGGACGATGGCAAGTTCGCCGATGCCGAGTTGCAGTTCCAGCGATCCATCGCGCTGGACCCGCATGACGCCGATGCGCTCTACTTCCTCGGTGCGCTGTACGATCGCTGGCAGCCGCCGCGACCGGCGGAGGCGCTGGCCGCCTATCAGCGTGCGATCGCGGCGGCTCCCGATTCGCTGTCGGCGGCGCAGGCGCGCGATGCGATCGCGCGCCTCGAAGCCGCCGGGAGGACGCCGATGGCCAGCCCCGTAACGATTCAGGAGGACGCGCAATGACGGACGTCGACCCGAACAACGTGGCCGCCGACGGCGACACGATCGCCCCCGATCTCCTGGCTATTCTGGTCTGTCCGGTCGACAAGGCGCCGTTGCGGCAAGAACCGGGGACATTGATCTGCACGAAGTGCGGCCGGCAGTACCCGGTGGAGGACGGCATCCCCAATATGCTGACCTCCGACACGGCCTAGCGAACATGCGTTCCGGTCTCACTGCTATACTCATGAGATGCACGAGCGCGCTGCCGCCGAACCCATGAGCGACCGAGACGACCGGGTGCTGAACCCGTCAGTCCGTCCTGAGGATGCTCAGATCGAGCGCAGTTTGCGGCCGCGCCGGCTCGCTGAGTACATTGGGCAGGAGCGCGTCAAGGGCAGCCTCGATATTTTCATCCGGGCCGCCAAGGCGCGTGGCGAGCCGCTCGATCACGTGCTGCTCTACGGCCCGCCGGGGTTGGGCAAGACAACCCTCTCGACGATCATCGCCGCCGAGATGGGCGTCAATCTCCGGATTACGTCCGGTCCCGCCATCGAGCGGCAAGGCGACCTCGTTTCCATCCTGACCAATCTCAAAGCCGGCGATGTGTTGTTCATCGACGAGATCCATCGCCTCAACCGCGTGGTCGAGGAAGTGCTCTACTCGGCGATGGAAGATTTCGCGGTCGACATCGTGCTCGGCAAGGGACCATCTGCGCGCACGATGCGCATCAATCTGCCGAAATTCACCATGGTCGGGGCGACCACTCGCCTGGCGCTGCTAACCGGCCCGCTGCGGGATCGCTTCGGTGCGGTGCTGCGGCTCGACTTTTACGAGTTGGCGGCGATGGAGGAGATCGTTTCGCGCTCCGCGGCGGTGCTGGATGTGCCCATCTCGCCGGAGGGGGCTTCGGCACTCGCCGCCCGCGCGCGCGGCACGCCGCGAGTCGCCAACCGCCTTCTGAAGCGCGTGCGCGATTACGCTGAGGTGCGGGGGGAAGGAGCGATCACTCCCGCGCTGGCCGCCGCCGCGTTGGACATGCTGGACATCGACCATCTTGGGCTGGACGAGGTGGATCGGCGCGTGTTGCGCACCCTGGTGGACAAATTCGAGGGCGGCCCGGTCGGCATCGATACGCTGGCGGCCGCGATCAGCGAAGAAACCGACACGATCATGGATGTGTACGAGCCATATCTGATCCAGTTGGGATTTCTGCAGCGCACGCCGCGTGGTCGCGTCGCTACGCGCGGAGCCTACGATCATCTCGGGGTGGTCCCGCCGGTCGCGCGACCCGCCCAACCGACCCTTTTTGCCGATGACGAACAGTGATCCCGCCGACGAGGCCGCAACGCGCGACTGGCTCGTCGATGATTTCGACTATCACTTGCCGTCGGCGCTCATCGCGCAGGAGCCGCTGGCCGATCGCGCCGCATCGCGGCTGCTGGTCGTCCACCCGGGTGCAGCCGATTTTCCCGACGCGAGCATCCACGAGATCGGGTGCTGGCTGCGCCCGGGCGATCTGCTGGTGGCCAACGACAGTCGAGTGATTCCGGCGCGTTTGCACGCGCGCAAGGAGGAGACCGGCGGCCGTGCCGAACTGCTCTTGCTGCGTCGTGACGCCGACGGGGCATGGGCGGCGCTGGCGCGACCAGTGCGCTCGCTGCGGCCGGGAACCCGCTTGCGCGTGGAGCCGATCGCCGGCTCTGACGCCCCGGCTGGGATGCTGGAGGTGGTCGCAAAGGGTGAGGGGGGGCAGGTGCGGGTGCGCTTCCTGGAGCCGGTCGAGCCATGCCTGGCCGACTACGGCGAGACCCCGCTGCCGCCCTATATCACCACCCGGCTCGGCGATCCGGAACGGTACCAGACCGTCTATGCCGCCCGCGAGGGTTCGGCGGCCGCGCCGACGGCGGGGTTGCATTTCACGCCGGAGCTGATCGACGACCTGCGGGCGCGCGGGATCGGTTGGGCGACGGTCACGCTCCACGTCGGTCTGGACACCTTCCGCCCGGTTATGGTGGAGCGGGTCGCCGAGCACCAGATTCATCGCGAGTGGTGCGAGGCGCCCGATGCGACCGCGGCGGCTATCGCGGCGACGAAGGCGACTGGCGGCCGGGTCATCGCGATCGGCACCACGGCCGCTCGCACGCTGGAAACATTGGGACGAGCGTGGGATCCGGAGCGGCCGCGCGGTCTCATTGCCGAAACGGACCTATTCATCACCCCCGGCTACCGCTGGTCGTTGGTCGACGGGTTGCTGACCAACTTTCATCTGCCGCGCTCGACACTGCTGATGATGGTCAGCGCCTTGGCCGGAGCCGATACGATCCGCCGCGCCTATGCGGTGGCGATCGAGCGCGGGTATCGATTCTTTTCGTTCGGGGACGCTATGCTCATTTTTCCCGGGCGACGCTGACCGACCGCGGCGCCCCGGGGCGACAAGCGCGCCTGAATCGAGATTGGTGCGGAGGATCCATGCAGTACACTGCCTTGTTTGCGCGTCTCGCTGGCGCGGCGCTTGCCGTAACGGTGCTGGCGGGATGCGGCGCGCAAGCCGCGCCGCCGGCGGCGCAGGCGCCGGAGACGGCGACCGTGGCCGATGCCTCGGCCACCCCGACCGGCGGGTGCTGGCCGGACGAAGCGCGCAGCGTGCAGACCGAGGAATCGGAATCAGGGAGAACGGTGGAGATGAAGCAGTATTCTTCGGCCCCGGCCATGCAGATCGACCAGAGCAAAACCTATACGGCCGATCTGCAGACCAACAAGGGTGATATCACGGTGGAGTTCTTCCCCAAGGAAGCGCCCAACACTGTCAACAACTTCATCTGCCTGGCCCGCGACGGCTACTACGACGGCACGCCCTTCCATCGCATCGTGTCGGGTTTCGTCATTCAGGGCGGCGATCCGACCGGCACCGGAGCGGGGGGCCCCGGCTACAAGTTCGCGGACGAGCCGGTCACGCGGCCCTACACCAAGGGCATTCTGGCGATGGCCAACGCCGGTCCCAACACCAACGGCAGCCAGTTCTTCATCGTGCTCGACAACGTGCAGTTGCCGCCCAACTACACCATCTTCGGGCAGGTGACGAGCGGCATGGACGTGGTCGACGCCATCGCCAAGACCCCGACCAAGGCCAGCCGGGGCGGCGAGAAATCCACCCCGACCGAGCCGATCACCCTGGAGAAGGTCACCGTCCACGAGCAGTAGGTCGGCGCAAACTCCAGGAATGCGAAGCGGGGCAGCGGCTTATCGCTGCCCCGCTTCGCGTTCGGCTGGTCTCAGGCGGCCAACCGCTCTTCATCGCAGAGCGCTTCATACTGGTGAAGCAGATCGATCCAGAACGCTTCCCAGCGTTCCACATCCTGCCCGGCGGCGAGCGCCTGAGCGATGCGCTCGTCGCCGTCTTCCAGACGTCGACGCAGCGCCTCGCGCTGTGCCGGCCGTTCGCTCGGCTTGTCACCCGGCTCCATCGCGCGTGCCCTTTCCCGTGTCGGTCGTGATGTCGATAGGGTCAGGAGGCCAGCTCGGAACCCTGGCGACGAGTTTGCAGTCGTTCGATCAGCGCCGAGGCGTCGCGGCGACTGAGATCGGCAACGGTTCCCCCGCACAGCTTGTCGATCTCCGCATTCAGATCGGTTTCGCTCAACCCGGCTTCGCGGGCGATGGCCTGCACGTAGCGAATCTGGCGCTGGGTGGCCGGTTGGTTGAGCTGGGCCACCGGCCGCTCGGTTTCCGGCAGCGCGGTCTGACGACGGGCGCGCGTGGTGGTGATGTCGATCGGGGAATCGACGACCTTGCCAGCAGCCGCTCCGAAATCGAAATCGGGGCAGAACTGCGTGCCAAAACCAAGCGCGGCCAACGCGCGGCCGATTGCCTTCGTCTCCGCCTTTTCGATATAGTCGCGGAAGTCGTCGGGGCCTTCGCTGCCCCAACCGGTGGCCGACCCGCCGCCGGGGATGGCGACCTTGGCGCGGAAGATGGCCAGCGATCCGTCGTGGCTGACCAGCTCGGTCGTGATTTCGGCATCGGGGTGCGTCTCGCGCAGCCAGACCAGCCGCCACTTGACCTCGAGGTAATCGGAACCGCCGACCTTCGTGAGGTAGCGACCCGGTTCGAACGTTGCGGCAGCGATCATCGGGTCCTCCTTGAATAGAACGCCTGTTCTGAAGCTAGTATAGAAAATACGAACAAATGTGTCAACCCGACAAACGGCGCTGCGGAGTGGCGTCGATGCGATGGCAGACCGTCCGAGGGCGAGGCGTCTCGGCCGCGCAAGCAGGACCGGCAGGACCCTGTGCTATACTCGCCGGGTTGGTGTACGGACACATTAGTAGTTCGGAGAGGTGGCGTCGCGTGGACGTTTCGTGCCTGCAGGAGACGTTGCAGCGGGCCCTGGCGCAGGTGTCGCGCGCGGTGGCGACCAAGACGTCGCTCCCGATTCTCAGCAACGTGCTGATCGCCACCGAAGAGGGGCGGCTGCGCATTGCCGCCACCAATCTCGAAGTTGGCGTGACGACCTGGATCGACGGTCAGATCGTGGAAGACGGCCAAGTTTCGGTCG